>JALRAA010000298.1:248-2423 GCA_023262645.1 Burkholderiaceae bacterium | reverse complement strand
ATCAACAACGCATCGACGCTGCCGGGTGCAATACGTGTGAAACGCAATGGCGTTTCGTAATGGTTCATCACATCGCCAGTGGCCTGCGCGCCGGCGAAACGTGTGACCTGCGAATAAGCCATTTTGTTTTGCGCGCAATCGATGGTGGTGCGAAGCTTTTCGGACCGAACTTCTTTGCCCTCTAAATTTGTCAGCGGCTGGGCAAAGTCTGTCATTCGCCACACATTGACTTGCTCGCCTTCACGTTGCACCGTTGTGTCGTAAAAAAATTGTCCTTGGGCGTCGCTGGCCAGCAATTGCCATTGCGCATGTGCTGGCAGGCTGCACAGTAAGCCCAGCATTCCACAGGCGAAGCCCACACAGGCGCGGCGATACCCAGCAGTGGCGATGAATGGCTGGCGTGTACCGACGGTATCGGTTGAATGCACGGTTGTCGCGTTCCCCATCATGGCTTCAATTGAGCTTGCGGGGTTCGCCGAAATCTCCGACTTGCGGAAACAAAAACGTGGTGCTGCTCGGCCCGATGCCCATGATTTGCACCGTGGCACCTTCGGTGCCGCCGCCGTCGTAATGGATGGCGCCTGCAGGGTGCTGCATGTAACTGCCTTGTTTAAGCGGTTGGGTGGTTTGGGGGTCCCAGCTGTCGTCGGTGCCAGCCAACCACGTGCCTTGCATCACGGTGACATAGCGGTCTTCGCGGTGGTAGTGCGGCGCGCTCATCACGCCCGGCGGAAAAATCACACGGATCACATACGGTCCGGGTTTGGACGGGTCGCCTGAAATCACCGCAAATTTCACGCCTTTGCCAGCGTCTTTCCACTGGATTTGCTCGGGCGCCACCACGGTGAACGGCTTGTCCAAACTTTGCGCCATGGCGGTTGCGCTGGCCGCGATGGCGATGGCGACCCATGCCTTGTGAATCAGATGCGATGAAGCCATGCGCTTCTCCTTGTTGAATCGGGGGTGTTGAATCCTGTCAGACAACGGGGTGGGTTGCCCACAGCACGCAAACCATCTTAGCGGCAGCGCAGCGCGGGTTGCGTCAACCAAGGCTTCACACTGTCACATACCTATCACACCGCCATCGATTTTGCGAATGGCCACCGTGGCAGAACGAGGTCGGTTGTCGTCGATATGGTCTGGCCAAGTGGAATATTGGTTGGGGTATTTCGGGTCGCCTCGGTCGGTCGGCGTTTCGCCGGGGTGTTGGATATTGATGAACAGCGTGGTGCCGTCTGGCGTGAATGAGATGCCCGTGATTTCACACATATTGGGGCCGGTGAGAAAGCGCTTGACTTCACCGGTGCTGGTGTCGCAAACCAACATCTGGTTGTTGCCAATGCGCTTGAATTCGCCTTGGTTCATTTGACTGGAATGCACATCGGTTTGAATCCACAACAAACCGCCGGGCCCCATGCTCAAACCATCCGGACAACCAAAGATATCGCCTTTGATATTGCCCTTGGCCTGCTCGCGTTCATTGGCCGGGTCGCCTGCGAGCAGCAAATGGTTCCAGACAAATGTGTCGCCTGCAAACAGCTGCGTGTCGCGCCAACGAATGATCTGCCCCATGGTGTTGTTGGCACGGGGGTTGGCCGCGTCCACACCGGGGTGTTTGTCTTGGCCTCGGTTGCTGTTGTTGGTAAGGGTGCAATACACCCAGCCGCTGTCACGGTCGACGGTGAGCCATTCGGGGCGGTCCATTTTGGTGGCCCCGAGTAAGTCGCTGGCTTGCCGGGCTTTGATCAATACCTCGCCTTGGTCGGCAAACCCATTGGCCACGGAGAGCGGCCCGCTGCCGTGCACCAGCGGCAACCACCGACCTGTGCCATCGGCATCAAATTTGGCCACGTACAAGGTGCCGTGATCGAGCAATTCTCGGTTGGCCGCCGCACCGCCTGGCGCGATTTGGTCGCGGCTGATGAATTTGTAAATGTATTCAAACCTGGCATCTTCCCCCGAATACACCACTGCGCGGCCATCGCCCGATTGCGTCACCCATGCGCCTTCGTGCGCGCCACGACCGATGGCGGTGCGTTTGATCGGCGTGCTGGTCGGGTCCATCGGATCGACTTCCTGGTGTCCACCAAAATCATTGACAGGTGTCAGCCCCCCGTCACTTTTCATGAAATCTAATCTCACATTATTCATGAGACCAGTATCGAAGCCCTTTGT
>JALRAA010000298.1:0-238 GCA_023262645.1 Burkholderiaceae bacterium | reverse complement strand
CTGGTGGTGGGCGGAAGGTTTGTCTCCTGCGGCAAAGTAAAACGCCCAGTTTTCCTCGCCCGACAAATATGTGCCCCAGGGCGTCATGCTGCTCGCGCAATTGCCCAGCGTGCCTTTGACCCGGGTGCCCGAGGGATCCGCTGCGGTTCGCACCAAATCATGTCCTGCCGCCGGGCCACCCAGCGCAAATTCGGTATCCATCGTGAAGCGCCGTGCATACCGTGAAGGCCGCACCATC
>JALRAA010000297.1 GCA_023262645.1 Burkholderiaceae bacterium | reverse complement strand
AGTATCAAAGGAAAGTCATGAGAAAAGTCAAATCAACAGTGGTCACAGTTTCAATGTTGGCATTTGCCGGATTGACATCTGCCGCAGAAATCAACAATTGGCTGTCATCTTCTGGCGAGGTCTGGAAGAACGCATACGGAGAATGCTGGCGCAACAGCTCTTGGACTCCTGCAACCGCTGCCCCTGGTTGCGACGGCGCTATCGTTGAGCAGCCTGCTGCTGCACCCGCTGCACAAAACGCAGCGCCTGCACCTGCACCGAAAGTGGATCAAGCGCCCGCTGCCGTTCAAGCGCCATCACAAGCCGATGCCCCTGGGCTCTCTTCATCGTCGGCCCCAGCTGCTGCCAGTCCTGCGCCCGCACCCACCCCCGCCGCCGTCTCTTCCAAAGTCACTTATGCGGCTGATACTTTCTTTGATTTCAACAAGTCTGTACTCAAGCCAGCAGCCAAGGCCAAGCTTGATGATTTGGTTGACAAAATCAAATCCATCAATTTGGAAGTCATCATTGCTGTCGGACACACTGACTCAGTGGGTTCCGATGATTACAACCAAAAACTTTCTATGCGTCGCTCCAATGCTGTCAAAGCTTATTTGATCAGCAAAGGCGTTGACAAAACCCGCATCTACACCGAGGGCAAGGGCGAAAAGCAACCCGTTGCTGACAACGGCACCAAAGAAGGACGCGCCAAAAACCGTCGCGTTGAAATCGAAGTGGTGGGTGCCCGCAAAAACTGATATCCCTCCGTTGAACCGAACCCCGCCTGGTGCGGGGTTTTTTTTGCCTCCACCGTTTCGGCCTGTATTGCCCCTTGCCAATGCAACTGGCTTGATCTCCATGACAATTCCCATATGAACACTTCTAACGTAGACCCAGCCGAACTGGTGAAATTTTCTGAATTGGCTCACCGATGGTGGGATGTCAACAGTGAGTTCAGGCCGCTGCATCAAATCAATCCACTGCGTTTGGAGTGGATCAGCCATTTGGCGCCTTTGCACAACAAACAGGTGCTGGATGTCGGTTGCGGCGGCGGGATTTTGGCTGACGCCATGGCCAGAGCGGGCGCGCAGGTCACCGGTATTGACCTGGCCACCAAATCGCTCAAAGTGGCGCAATTGCATGCATTAGAAACACAAACCCCGAATATTCATTACCAAGAAATCAGCGCAGAGGCCTTGGCCGCTCAAAGCCCCGCGCAATTCGATGTGGTGACTTGCATGGAAATGTTGGAGCATGTGCCAGACCCCGCGTCAGTGGTGCAGGCCTGCGCACGACTGGTCAAGCCGGGTGGCTGGGTGTTTTTCTCCACCCTGAACCGCAACCCGAAATCGTTTTTGTTTGCCATTTTGGGTGCCGAATATGTGTTGAATTTGCTGCCCAAGGGCACACACGAATACGCCAAGTTCATTCGCCCCTCAGAATTGGCCGCTTACTGCCGAACTGCGGGCTTGGCCTTGCAGGCCACCAAGGGCTTGCAATACAACCCGCTCACCCGCCGTTACTGGTTGGACGAAAACACCAGTGTCAATTACATGATCGCCACCCAGCGAACTGCCTGAGCGGGTTGGCGCGATGACAACCATGCCCCTGCCCAAAGCTGTGCTGTTTGACTTGGACGGCACGTTGATCGACAGTGCCCCCGACCTTGGTGCGGCGGCAGACAAAATGCGCACCGACCGTGGTTTGCCTTCCTTGGAATATGCGTTGTATCGCCCCATGGCAGGATCGGGTGCCCGTGGCATGTTGCATGTGGCGTTTGGCATGACCGAAGCGCATGCCGATTACGAAGAATTCAAAAATGAATTTCTGAACAACTACCAGCAAGCCATGACCGTCAAAACCACCGTGTTCGATGGCGTGACTGACATGCTTGCTGTTCTGCAAGCCCATGGCTTGCGTTGGGGCGTGGTGACCAACAAACACCAGCGTTTCACCATCCCTTTGAGCCAGCAAATGCCGCTGTTCACAACCGCTGGCGCGGTGGTCAGTGGCGACACCACCCCGCATGCCAAGCCGCATCCCGCCCCCCTGCTGGAGGCCGCCCGTTTGCTGGGTTTGCCGTCAGGCGATTGTTGGTATGTGGGCGACGACGAGCGCGATATCGTGGCTGGCAAGGCAGCAGGCATGGTGACAGTTGCCGCCCATTACGGTTACCTGGGCCAAGAGGCCAATGTGTTGCGCTGGGGCGCCGACCATGTGATCCACCATCCCTTTGAACTGGTGGATTTGCTGGGCAAGGCGTAGAATAGTGATTCTTGGGGCTGCATTGGTTTCGACATGGGTTCGGACGCGGCGCAGGGCATGTCGAGGTTCTGTCACCTCGTAAATCCGCAGAAAAAAACTAACTGCAAACGACGAACGTTTCGCACTCGCGGCTTAAACCCGCGAGCCTTGCAACAGTTGGCCGAGAGGCTGGGCAAGGGCGGTCGCTAGACT
>JALRAA010000296.1 GCA_023262645.1 Burkholderiaceae bacterium | reverse complement strand
CGCTGATGGCGGCTTTGCTACACGATGTGATGGAAGATTGTGGCGTCACCAAATCTGATTTGCTGGAGAAATTTGGCCCCACCGTGGCTGAACTTGTGGACGGTTTGACAAAACTCGACAAACTCAGTTTTGACACGCAAGAAGAAGGACAGGTTGAGTCGTTTCGCAAAATGCTGCTGGCCATGGCGCGAGACGTGCGCGTGATTTTGGTCAAACTCGCAGACCGCACGCACAACATGCGCACCATGGAAGCTATGCCCCGCGCACGATGGAAAGCCATCAGCAGCGAAACCCTTGAAATTTATGCGCCTATCGCGCACCGTTTGGGGCTTAACCAAACCTACCGCGAATTGCAAGACCTGAGCTTTAAGCACCTCAAACCTTGGCGCTACGCCACCTTAGAAAAAGCCGTGATGCGTGCGCGCAACCGCCGCCGCGATTTGCTGCAAAAACTTCAACTCGAAGTCGAAAACGCGTTCAAACAAGGCCATTTGAACATCAGTATTTTTGGACGAGAAAAAACGCTCTACTCCATCTACCAAAAGATGCGTGGCAAACATTTGAGTTTTGCCCAAGTCACTGATATTTACGGCATGCGCGTGTTGCTGCCCAATTTGATCGACTGCTACACCGGTTTGGGCATATTGCACCAACTCTACAAACCCGTCCCAGGCAAATTCAAAGACCATATCGCGATTGCCAAGATCAACGGCTACCAATCCTTGCACACCACGCTGGTTGGTCCGGCAGGCATCAATGTTGAATTTCAACTGCGCACAGAAGCCATGCACCTTGTGGCGGAGTCGGGCATCGCAGCACACTGGCTTTACAAGTCGCATGAATCCAGCGAGAAAGCCGAACGATTAGGCACGCAGTGGTTGCAGTCTTTGCTCGATATTCAAGATGAAACCCGCGATGCCACCGAATTTTGGGACCATGTCAAAGTGGATTTATTCCCAGATGCTGTGTATGTATTCACTCCCAAAAGCCACATCATGGCTTTGCCACGGGGTGCCACCGTGGTGGACTTTGCCTATGCGGTGCACAGCAACGTGGGCGACCATGTCATCTCCGCCCGCATCAACGGCGAACCTGTGTCGTTGCGCACCGAGTTGCGCAACGGTGATGTGATCGAAGTGGAAACCGCAGAAGATGCGACCCCGAATCCAGCATGGCTGGCATTTGTTCGCACCGGACGGGCTCGCTCAAAAATCAGGCATTACCTCAAAACCCGCGCGCAATCCGAATCACAAGATTTGGGCGAAAAACTGCTTGCACAAGCGCTTCGTGCCGAGGGCTTTGTCAGTCTTCCCGCCAACGATGTTTTGAACAAAGTGCTGTGGGAAAAATTGTTGCGCTTCACGGGCAGTAAAACACGCGAAGAATTGCTCACCGATTTGGGATTGGGCAAACGCGTGGCCAGCATCGTTGCTAAACGCTTGGTTCGACTGCTGGCGGACCAAGGCATTCGCCCCGATCCGTTGTTGCTCAGCCGCGAGCGTTTCACGGCCCATGAAAATCTGTCGCAAGGCGGGGTGGTGGTCGACGGTAGCGACAACGCTTCTGTCACTTACGGCCAATGTTGTCATCCCGTGCCAGGCGACGCTATCGTGGGCTATTTGGGGCGCGGAGAAGGGCTGGTCGTGCATGTTCAAGACTGCCACGTCGCACAACGCTTGCAACACAAAGACAGCGAACGATTCATTGCGGTGGAATGGTCAGACGAGCCGATACGCAGTTTTGAAGCGGGCATTGTGGTGACGGTGCTCAACGGCAAAGGCGTGCTCGCCAGCGTTGCAGCCGCCATCACTTCAGCGCAAGCCGACATCAAGCTGGTCAGCATGGCCGATGAAGTCAGTGGCAAACAAGCCACTGACTTGCGTTTTTTGATTGCGGTTCAAGACACCTCGCACCTAGAAAGCGTGCTCGGCAGTTTGCAAAGGTTGCCGTCGGTGAGTCTCGCGAAACGCGCCAGTTCTCACCGCCACCAATGATCAAACCTTTAACGGTTTGAAATGGGTTGAGGATAAGAAACCTGCGTCACTTCAATCTCTTGCATGCCAGCTGGAGTTTGCAAATGGACCACATCGCCCACCCGCGCTTTCAATAAAGCGCGCGCCACTGGCGACACCCAACTGACTTGTGCCTGCAAACTGTCCGCCTCGTCAATGCCCAAAATGGTGATGGTTTTGGCATGCCCATGTATGTCCTCATAAGTCACCGTGGCACCAAAGAAAATTTGGTCACTGCCATGGTGAACACTTGGATCGGTGACGCTTGCTAACTCCATGCGCTTGGTCAGAAAGCGGATGCGCCTGTCAATGTCGCGCAAGCGTATTTTGCCGTAAATGTAGTCGCCGTTTTCTGACCTGTCGCCGTTACTGGCCGCCCAATGGACGATATCCACCACCTTTGGGCGCTCCTCGTCTATCAATTGCAACAACTC
>JALRAA010000295.1 GCA_023262645.1 Burkholderiaceae bacterium | reverse complement strand
CTTGCATACACCTGAAGTCATCGCCAACCTGTGCTTCGGTGGCACCAAGCGCAACCGTTTGTTCATGTGCGGCTCTACCTCCATTTACGCCCTGTACGTGAATGCACAAGGTCACGCACTCAGCTGATCTTCAGGCTGATTGAGTCCTCTACCCCGCTGTGCGTCATGCATGGCGGGGTTTTTTTTATGCCTTGTATCGCGGTAAAGTGTTTGAGCTGATTATTTTTTTCACCACCATGCAAAAACCGATACTCCTTCCCGAAGAAGTGGCCCATTACGAAAAACACGGTTATGTGATTCCTACATTTCGTTTGCCCCAAGACATGGTGACAAAACTGCAAACCACCTTGCAGCAGTTGATTGATGCCAATCCAGGCGTGCGCCCCGAAAAACTCGTGAGTGCGCATATCGAAGGCAAAAACGACGATGGCGTGGTGGGCAGCCGCGATTTCCTTGACCTTGCCATGTACCCGCCGCTGGTCGACATGGTGTCGCAGGTGATAGGCAACGATGTGGCGCTGTGGGGTTGCCAAGTTTTTTGCAAGCCACCCGAAGAAGGCTATGAAACACCTTGGCACCAGGATGGCCAATATTGGCCCATGCGACCGTTGGCCACCTGCACCGTGTGGGTGGCCTTGGAGCCCAGTTTGGTCAGCAATGGGTGTCTGCGTGTCATTCCCGGGTCGCACAAAGACAAGATTTTGCATCCCCATTTGCACGAAGACAAAGTGGAGTTAGTGCTGAACCAAGCTGTTGAAGACGATTGCTTCGATCCCAACGATGCCGTGGACTTGGAATTGCAACCCGGGCAAATGTCCATGCACGATGTCTACATGATCCACGGCGCCAAAGCCAATACCTCCCACATCAGACGCACCGGTGTCGCGATTCGTTACATGCCCACCACGTCGCACTTCGACCGCAGCCTGCATCCCGCGCAGGGCAAAAGCGGTTTGTCACTCAATTTCGCCACCCGTCCGTTGTGGCTGCTCAAAGGCCGAGATGTGTGTGGTTTGAACGATTTCAACATCGGGCATCGCATAGCAACATAACTGCGAATCTGTTTACCCATTGCATCCGAGCTGACATCAGACAAAAGACATCAGCCGAGCATGTTCAGACCCCAATACGTTTTTTCAATTCAGGCGGATTGGCAAAGGTCTTGCGAAAGTGATCGGCGCTGGCATGCGCATGTTTCACGCCCGCAGCTTTCACTGCATCGTCACTGACTTTGGCAAGTGGCGTGTACTGCGGATGGTGGTGTTCCAAATACGGGTTGTTGCGCGCGGCGTTGTAGCAAAACAAAACCGTCCAGCGCCTGTGGTCTGAGCGGTTTTGGTCAGAGCGGTGCATCACATTCGCATGAAAAAACAAACCGTCACCCGGATCGAGTTCGGCATACACCAATTCAAGTGTCTTGAGCATCTCTTCCACGCGTCGAGGATCCGCGCCCACTTGCTCACCCGGCAACACACCGTGGTCCACCCGACCCGCCAAATGCGAGCCGCGCAGCACTTGCAAACAGCCGTTTTCGCGCGTGGTTTTGTCCAAGGCCACCATCACACTGGCCATGTACGGAAACATACAGCCGTTGTGGTACCAGTAGCCGTAATCTTGGTGCCATTCCCAAGCACCGCCCACCTTGGGCTCTTTCGCTGTCAATTTGGAGTGGTAGTGGTAGACCTCGCCCCCCAACATGTCTTCCATGGTGTCGACCACTCGGTGCGTGCGTGCCGCCAAACCGTACACACTGTCGCCGGGATGGTTCCAAGTGGCCATGCGCGTGGCTTTGCCACTGGCGTCGTGCCGGTCATACAGGCTTTCTCTGAGCTGGGGATCGGTTTCAATGGCTTCGCGCATCAGGCCGATTTCTTCGGCATCAAACAACTGCCGAATCACCACAAAACCATCGCGCTCGTAATCTGCGCGTTGTGCCTCCGTCAACAAACTGGGCATACCGGTCTCCTTGTTTTGTCTCGCTGACTCACAGCGTCACCATTATGTGATCAGAAACTTTTGCAGCCCAAGCATCAATGGCACAGACACCACCGCACAAATCACAGACAAAGACAAACTCAGCGACACCTCGGCTTCGAGCACCTTGTAGCGCGTGGCAAACATGTACGAATTGATACCCACGGGCATACAAGCGGTGACCATCATCACGGTCATGGGCAGCAAAGGCAAACCCAGCCACCAGCCGCCCGCCAAAATCAACAGCGGATGCAAAAGATTTTTCAAAGCCACGACCTGCAACACCTCGTTCCAACGAACCGCCGAAGCTTCGGGGCTGGCCGCCGTGCGCCAAGGCAAGCCCTTGCCCAACACCTGAAACAACTGAATACCCACCATCAGCAATGCCAGCGGCGAATACGCCTTGCCCATCCAATCCATGGGTTTGTCGATGGCTTCTGGAATCACCCAGCCCGTTTGGGCGAACATCAAACCCGCGAACGCTGGCAAAGAAACAGGATGCAATACCGCGCCTTTGATGGT
>JALRAA010000294.1 GCA_023262645.1 Burkholderiaceae bacterium | reverse complement strand
GTTTCCAATTAATTTCAAATTAATTTGAACCTGACCCCAATTACCCCAATTAATTGGAAATTAATTGGAACCTGACCCCCATTACCTCCAATTACCTGCCAATTCGGCTTTCTTCACCACGAATCAACTTAGCAATGTTCGACTGGTGACGCCAAATCAGCACGGCACTCATGACAACTGCCGCCAACAACACCCGGTTATCCACATACCAGACCACGCGGTGGCCTAAAAAATAATAGGCGGGTGCAAACACGGCTGACGCCAAAGCAGCGAGCGATGAATATCGGGTGAAAAAGGCCACGATCAACCAAGTGGCCAAGGTCGCCAAACCCAGCAAAGGGTCAATACCGAACAACACACCTGCGGCTGTGGCCACGCCCTTGCCACCCTTGAAGCGAAAAAAGACGGGCCACACATGGCCGGCGAATGCAGCCATGGCTGCCAAAGCCAGCGTACCCTCTCCCAGCCCCCACACAGCGCCATGCTGCGACACCGCCCACACAGGCAGCCAGCCTTTGACACCATCCAGCAGCAGGGTCAACGCGGCCGCCAATTTGTTACCAGAGCGCAGAACATTGGTTGCCCCAGGGTTTTGACTGCCATAAGAACGCGGATCAGCCAAGCCCATGATTCGGCTGACCAGCACGGCAAAAGACAGCGAACCCATCAAGTAGGCTGCCAGCGTGGCCAACAGCACATGCACCAAGTCCATGGAAAAAAACATGGCCGTCAGATCGCAGGGTCGCGCATTTCCCAACGGATCGCATCAATCGCGGCGAGTACCTCTGGGGACAGTTGCTTGCCCCACACATCCAAATCTTCGTCGAGTTGCTGCACCGAGGTCACACCGATGATGGTGCTGGCCACACGCCACTGTGTGTAGCAAAAAGCCAGTGCCATTTCTGTGGGAGTCATGCCGTTGTCTCGGGCGAGTTGGTTGTAGCGCTTGGCAGCCGCCAATGCATCGGGTCGGGCCCAGCGTTGTTTGCGGACACTTTCGTACTTGGTGATGCGGCCTTCTTTGGGGGATGCCTCGCCGAGAAAACCAGACTCGTCGTATTTGCCCGTCAACAAGCCAAATGCCAAGGGCGAATACGCCAACAAAGAGACATTCAATCGGTGCATGGTTTCGTCCAAGCCGTTTTCAGGCACACGGTTAACCAAGCAATACGCGTTTTGCACGCTGACGATACGCGGCAGATGGTGTTGCTCGGCCAATCGCACAAATTCGTGCACACCATAAGGTGTTTCATTGGACAAACCGATGTAACGCACTTTGCCTTGTTGGATCAGTTTGGCCAAGGTGGCGAGTTGGTCGTGGATGGAAGTGGTGGATTTTTCGTTTTTGGGTTCGTAGTACACGCCGCCAAACATCGGCACATGTCGCTCAGGCCAGTGGATTTGATAGAGATCAATCACATCGGTTTGCAAACGCTTCAAGCTGGCTTCGCATGAGGCCAAGATATCGGCAGGCGTCATGCCTTCTCCGGCACGTACCCAAGGCATGCCGCGTGAAGGCCCGGCAACTTTCGAGGCCAACACAATCTTTTGTCGCATACCGGGACGCTTAGACAGCCAATTGCCTATGTAGGTTTCGGTTTTGCCGAAAGACTCTGCTGTAGGCGGAACCGCATAAATTTCAGCGGTGTCGAAAAAGTTAACGCCTCGCGCCACACTGTGGTCCATGATGGTGTGCGAGGTGGGTTCATCCACCTGCTGTCCAAATGTCATGGTGCCCAACGAAATAGGGGTGACATGCAAATCGCTTTGACCCAAGCGAACAGGGGTGAGGTCAAGTTTTTTCATGGTCTGGAGTTTACGTGGGGAATTGCTGAGAATGTACCGCTGGATGAACCCGCGAATCCATCGACGTTTTTTGCACAAATGAACACCAAAACATGACACAACACACCCAAGCTTCCTCTCCCACCGCTATCGTCACCGGCGCTGCACGCGGCATTGGTCTGGCCACCGCCAGGCTGTTTCTGGCCAAAGGGCTGCAGGTGGCCATGGTGGACCGCGATTCCGACGAGTTGCACCGTGCCGCCAGTGGCTTACAAGGCGTGCTGCCTGTGGTGTGCGATGTCTCGCAAGAACAGCAAGTCGAAAACATGGTGAGCACTGTGCTGCATTGGTCAGGCCGTATTGATGCTTTGGTCAACAACGCAGGTGTGGCCGACTTTGGGCCGATCGCCCAAACCAGTTTCCAGCGTTGGCAAACGGTCATGCAGACCAACCTCGACGGTGTGTTTTTGTGCTCGCAGGCAGTATTGCCAGCGTTGAGACAAAGCCGAGGTTGCATCGTCAATATCGCGTCTATTTCTGGCCTGCGGGCATCCACACTGCGGGTCGCTTACGGCACTTCCAAAGCCGCGGTCATTCACTTGACCAAACAACAAGCGGCAGAGCTTGGCGAATGGGGAATTCGCGTCAATGGCGTGGCACCTGGCCCGGTGAAAACCAAACTCGCCCAAGCGGTGCACAGCCCAGACATCGTGCGCGCCTAC
>JALRAA010000293.1 GCA_023262645.1 Burkholderiaceae bacterium | reverse complement strand
GCCCGTGATCGACGCGCAGCGAGTTCCGCCATCGGCCTGGACGACATCGCAATCCACGATGATCTGTCGCTCGCCAAGCGCCGGACGGTCGACACAGGCCCTGAGGCTGCGGCCGATCAAACGCTGAATCTCCTGCGTCCGCCCGGACTGGCCGTTCTTGGCCTCGCGCCGTCCGCGCGTATGTGTGGCGCGCGGCAGCATGCCATATTCGGCGGTGACCCAGCCCAGCCCGGAACCGCGTTTATGCGGCGGCACTTTTTCCTCGACAGACGCAGTACATAACACTTTGGTATTGCCGAATTCAATCAATACCGATCCTTCGGCATGCATAGTGAAGCTGCGGGTGATGCGAACCGCACGCAAAGCGTCGGTAGCGCGGGTCTGGCGGGAAGCAATAGTGGTCATGGACAAAATAATCGCAAGGTGAATGAAGACGCCATTGTCGTTCAGGTGCTGCCGTCGCCTGAGATAATGCAATTTTGAAAAGAAACCGCCATGTCCCTGCAAAGCATGACCGGCTATGCCAGCGCACAGTCACACATTGGCTCTGAAACGCCAGCCGTCCCCGGTGTCCGTTTGGGTCTGGAAATACGTTCGGTCAACAGCCGCTATCTCGATGTCAGTTTTCGTCTGCCCGACGAGTTTCGCCAACTCGAACCTGGTCTGCGTGATCTGATCAACAAGCAGATCAAACGCGGCAAAGTAGAGCTGAGGCTGAGCGTTGAGACCGACAACGACTCAGGCATCGGGACACCTGACACGGCGCTGCTGAAGAACTTGGTCAATGTGCAAAACCATGTGCGCATGTGGTTACCAGAGGCACCTGTGCTTTCGGTGTCTGAAGTTATTCGCTTATCGTCGCAAGCCCATGCCACGTCGACAGCAGACATGACACCGCACATCGTGTCCTTGGCCAGCGAGGTGGTGGGTCAATTAAGCAAGGCCAGACAACGAGAGGGCATGAAATTGGCCGACGACTTACGTGGACGCGCCACCCAATTGCATGCACTGGCCGAACAAGCCCTGCCGCTGGTGCCACTGGCCGTGGATGCACAAAAACAAAAATTCCTTGAACGCTGGCGTGAAGCATTGGCCCTGGCAGATACACAAGCTTTGCCTGAAAATGTGCATGAGCGGGCGTTGGCTGAAGCAGCGAGCTTTGCCATTCGCTCCGACGTGGCCGAGGAAATTACCCGCCTGACCGCCCATTTGCATGAAATCACCCGCTTACTGACACCCCAAAAACACCCCGAAGGTGTGGGCAAACGCTTGGATTTTTTGATCCAAGAATTGCACCGAGAAGCCAACACCTTGGGCTCTAAATCCAGCACCATCGAACTCACACGCATTTCGTTGGACATGAAAGTGCTGATCGAACAAATGCGTGAACAAGTTCAAAATCTCGAATGATGAATACCTACCCCGGCAACTTGTACGTGGTGGCTGCGCCCAGCGGCGCTGGCAAATCAAGCTTGGTCAAAGCGTTGATGGAGCTGGATGCTCGCGTGCAGCCCTCGGTGTCTCACACCACCCGCGCGCCGCGTGGTCAAGAATTCCATGGGCGTGAATACTTCTTTATCGACAATGAAGAATTTGACCGCATGATTGCCGAACAGGCTTTTTTGGAATGGGCGCATGTGCACGGCAACCGATACGGCACATCACGCGCCACGATTGAAGAACGGATCGCCCATGGCATGGATGTGATTTTGGAAATTGACTTCCAAGGCGCGGTGCAGATCAAAAAGCTGTTCACCAATGCTGTGCTGATTTTCATTTTGCCGCCCAGCATGCATGAACTGCGGGCTCGACTGCAACGCCGTGGAGAAGACAGCCCCGAGGTGATTGAGCTGCGCTTGCAAAACGCCGCCCAAGAGATGTCGCAGGCCCACGAATTTGACTTCGTTATAATTAACGAACTTTTTGACAAGGCTTTGTTTGACCTCAAAGCCATTGTCCATGCGCAAAGACTCAAATACGCGTCGCAGCGCCAAAGCAGATCCGATATTTTTCAAGCTTTAAATCTCACCTAACTGAACCGGAGCAACCCCACATGGCCCGCATCACCGTTGAAGACTGTCTCGAACAAATTCCCAACCGCTTTCAGTTGGTTTTGGCTGCCACCTACCGCGCCCGCATGCTGGCCCAAGGCCATACCCCCAAAATTGAAAGCAAAAACAAGCCTGGCGTGACTGCTCTTCGCGAAATCGCCGCCGGCAAAATCGGCTTGGAAATGCTGAAAAAAGTGCCCGGCTGATCGCCAATAGCTTTTTTCGCACACAAAGCACTGCTTCTGCAGTGCTTTTTTTTCGTCCTTAGCCCCTTGAACCAAGCAAAACGCTACATTTAGGCCATGGCTACCGTCGCATCCACTCCTGTTGTTCCAACGCCCGCCAGCAACGCCGCGGCGTCCACCTTCGGCTTCGCTCGGGCCATCGCCGCATCGTCCGCCTTCGCGTCGGTCGCCGGATTCGCCGCGGTCGGCGCGGCGCGTGCCGCGACAGCCGTACCGCCAGATCGGA
>JALRAA010000292.1:280-2539 GCA_023262645.1 Burkholderiaceae bacterium | reverse complement strand
ATCATTTTTCTGAACCATTCTGCTGTCGATCCTGATTTAACCAACAGCAAGTGCAGTTACTGGCACTTCCGCTTTGACGCGGACACCTCCATGAAAATGGAAGCCATGTCCACTTTCATCAAGGACATGCCTGACGTCAAAAAAATCTATTTGCTCAACCAAAACTATTCACACGGCCAACAAGTGGCCAAGTACGCCAAAGAAACCTTGGCTCGCAAACGCCCTGACATCCAAATTGTGGGAGAAGATCTTCACCCACTGGCGCAGGTCCGTGACTTCGCTCCTTATATTGCCAAAATCAAAGCTTCCGGCGCAGATTCGGTGATCACAGGCAATTGGGGTTCTGATCTGGCGTTATTGGTCAAAGCTGCGAATGAAGCGGGATACACAGGTCGTTTCTTCACCTACTACACAGGTGTCACAGGTACGCCTACTGCACTGGGGCAAGGGGCTGCTGGCCGTGTTTACCAAGTGGCCTATGCCCACTACAACATGCCGGGCCCCATGGTGAAATACCGCGATGGTTTCAAAGCCAAATTCAACGACGATTTGTACACCGGCTCCATGATCAGTATTTTCGATTTGCTCACGGGTGCCATGGCGCAAGCCAAGTCCACCGACCCGGTCAAAGTTGCCGCAGCCATGCATGGCTACAAATTCAAAGGCTTTAACGGCGACATGGAAATGCGCAAATTCGATCACCAGTTGCAACAAACTCTGTTTGTTTCGGTGTGGCAAAAGGCCGATAAAAAATACCCTTACAGCCCAGAAAACACCGGCATGACCTTGGCTCCTGTCAAAACATTTGAACCCTATGTCTCCAGCACGCCCACCAGCTGCCAAATGAAGACACCTTGACGTGATTTTTTTGCGGTACCTGCCTGTGATCAGGCGTTCTTTTTTCACTGTCGCCAGCCATTGACATGGAATTTTTTCTGATTTCCATGTTGAATGGCTTGAGCTATGGCTTATTGCTTTTCATGCTGAGTTCAGGTCTGACCTTGATCTTCAGCATGATGGGTGTGCTCAATTTCGCCCACGCCAGTTTTTACATGCTGGGCGCTTATTTTGCATACACATTAAGCGGTGCCATCGGGTTTTGGCCGGCATTGTTGTTAGCGCCCTTGCTCACGGGCGCCACCGGTGCATTGTTCGAAAGCCAAGTGCTCAGACGTGTTCACAAAATGGGCCATGTCTCCGAACTGTTGGTCACCTTTGGGTTGTCCTACATCGTGCTCGAAGTGGTTCAACTGGTGTGGGGCAGGGTGGCGGTAGATTTCACACCACCCGACGTATTGCAAGGGCCACTGTTCACGCTGATCAACCACTCCACCCAAGGCTTGTCGCTGGTAGCGGGTGCCGCTGGCCAAGCGTGTGTGTCGGCTGACACGGCTGTTCGTATCGTGTGTTCACCATTTCCAGCCACAAGGGGTTTCATCATGGTCACCGCAGTGGGCATGATGGCGAGTTTGTGGTGGGTACTGACCCGAACCCGAGCAGGGTTGATCATCCAAGCGGCCCTTACCCATCCAGAAACCGTTGAAACCTTGGGACACAATGTGCCGCGCATTTTCATGTTGGTATTTGCCATGGGCACGGGTTTGGCAGGATTGGCAGGCGTGATTGGTGGCTTTACTTTCATTACCGAACCCGCGATGGCCGCCACGGTGGGTTCGGTTATTTTTGTTGTGGTGGTTGTCGGCGGTATGGGGTCCCTCAGCGGCGCTTTTTTGGCCTCTTTGCTGATTGGTGTCATACAAACCTTTGCGGTCGCAGTCGACTACTCCATCTTGCAATTGCTCACGGACTTGGGCGTCAAGCTCTCAGCCAATGCGCAAACCAACACCATGCTTCAACTGTCGGTATCGCAAGCAGCGCCCGTGTTGCCCTACCTATTCCTCGTTTTGATTCTTATTTTCCGCCCTCGCGGTCTGTTGGGTAAGCGCGATGCCTGAGCACACCCTTCCAAAATCTTCTTCTCTGTCCACCTATGGGGTATGGGGACTTTTCGCTTTGGTATTGCTGGTGGCACCTTGGGTATTCACCAGCAATTTATCCATGACCATGATGTCGCAAATGGGGATCGCCATCATTGCTTGTTTGTCCTACAACATCTTGCTGGGGCAAGGGGGCATGTTGAGTTTCGGACATGCGGTGTACAGCGGTATGGGAAGTTATTTCACCATCCATGCCTTGAACATGGTGGGTCAGGGCATTTTTCATTTGCCGGTGTCTTTGCTTCCCTTGGTGGGTGGATTG
>JALRAA010000292.1:0-270 GCA_023262645.1 Burkholderiaceae bacterium | reverse complement strand
CGCAAGTCGGGCACCACTTTTTCCATGATCACTTTGGGCATGGCGGAATTGGTGTTTGCCATGTCACTCATGTTTTCAGAATTTTTCGGGGGCGAGGCGGGGGTTTCAGGTAATCGCGTGGCTGGCGAAGCCTTCATGGGCGTCAATTTCGGCCCTCAACGTCAGGTGTACTACTTGATTGCGGTCTACACCCTCATCAGCATGGGCTTGTTGTACGCCTTGACACAAACTCCTTTGGGCCGCATCTTGAACGCTGTTCGCGACAACCCT
>JALRAA010000291.1 GCA_023262645.1 Burkholderiaceae bacterium | reverse complement strand
GGGGCTGTCGACTTGGGTGATGCTGAGTTCGACCAACACGCTGTTCATCAGCTCCAAAGGTTTGCCCACGGTGCCCAGTGTGACTCCCACATTCGCGTAATCGGCGATGGTGGGCAATCGTGCAGAAGCATCTTCCGCGACGGCTCCGTTGGCTTTGGCCAAGATCACCGAGTAACTGCTTTTTAGGGCATCCGCCAGCGCTTGCAGCTGGGCTTGCGTGACGACTTGGGTTTTGTCTTGCCGGTTCACCACACGGTTCAAGGCGTCCAACACATCGGCCTCTTTGACATCGGCGCCCAAGCTCGGCAATGTCACGCCTGCCGCGACGTAGTTGGCTTTGGTGGGTGCCAAGGTTTTGCCAGAGGTGTCAGCCTTGGCGTAATTGGCGAACACCTCAAAAAGGGTGTTACTCGCATCAGCAGGGCTGCCTCCTCCACCGTCACCGCCGCTTGAAGACCCTATCACCGCAGCACCCGCCCCGATACCGGCCAAACTCCAAGGGCTGTCAAACGTGGTGAGCAGCGCCACGGGCGGATTGGCCAATGCCACCGCCGCGCTTGAGTCTTGAGCGGCTGTCTCCGCCGTTTTGGCCAAGGCGTTGTCAGCGGGTTTGACCAGCGCGGTGGAGTCATATGTCATCCATTCACCGTTTTGGGCCAGCCCTTGCAACTGGTTGCCAGCGACCAGGTAGTAATCTTGGATAACGATATCGGGCATGTCCACATCGCCGCCCGGCAAGGCCAAGTGCAAGTCGTTGCCCTTTTTTTTCAACATCAACTTGGCGGGTGAACTCAGGGTGACCAGATTGATCAATTGGTAGCGCGCGGCTTGCTCTGCTGTCAGCACCAATGCCTGGCCTTGGGCACCAGCCCCGGAGCGGACCACCCGCGCAGTGTGGGTCTGCCCGTTTTGTATGACTTTGAACGAATACTTTTCTTCCATGAACAAACCTTTGATGAGCGCTGACGCAGTCGGATGGGGGGGTTACTTTTCGATGAGCAAGAAATGCTTGTCGAATATTTTTTTGACCTGCTCAGCATGCAAGGTCATGAGTTGGTTGAATTTTTCGGTGGGTAACAGTTGCTTGGATCTGGCATCGTCTGGCCGTGTCACGGCTTCGATCAAACCCTCGCGCTCCATGTGCCGCATGCGTGTACGCAGCGCTTTTTCGGTGAAATGCATGCCCCCAAACACATCTTTGAGCGCGCGGGTGAGCACATATTCGTTGTTGACCGACTCTTGGGCCAAGCGGTAGTAAAGGTGCCGTCCGGTCAGCGTGGCCAGGAGGGGATGGTTTTCCAACTCCCACTGGTGCAACTCAGCCAAGCTGATGACCAAACTCCACCATTCGTTGGGATTTTTTTCGACGGTTTCCAATGGTTTCCCCTTTGCTTATTGAAAATGAACCTCTATGGGTTAAAAAAAATTCTGTACCGGTACATTATTAACTATATTTAGTCATTCTATTTATTTATTTAGTTAAATTTTTTTACAATTTTGTTGTTTTTGTGTATTTAACGCAACGATTCAAGGTCTGATAACCTCACAAAACCATGAAAAACACCCCCATCCTCCAAGCCGCCCCGCTGTCCTTTCCTTGGCAAACGATCGACCCTTTTTTGTTTTGCGTGCACCACGTAGACCACTACCCCCAAGGCGATGCGCACATGGGCCCGGTGGCTTCTTTGGCTGGCAGACAAATCGGCAGCGATTTCTCCAACAAAGACGGTTGGAGCATGTACCACGGGCAAACCATTCCAGGCTTTCCTTCGCACCCTCACCGGGGGTTTGAAACCGTGACCATCGTTCGCCAAGGGCATATCGACCATTCCGATTCATTGGGTGCCACCGCGCGGTTCGGCCCGGGTGATGTGCAATGGCTGACGGCTGGCAAAGGTATCGTTCACTGCGAAATGTTTCCGCTGCGCCATACCGACGCGCCCAACCCCTGCGAGCTGTTTCAAATTTGGCTGAACCTGCCTGCCAGCCGCAAGATGGCCGAGCCCCACTTCACCATGCTGTGGAATGAACAAATACAAAAAGTGCAGCACACCGATGCGCAAGGTTTACGTACCGATGTGGTGGTGGTGGCGGGAACGCTGGGGGATGCCAAAGGTTTGCCACCACCTCCAGATTCTTGGGCCAGCCAACCTGACTCGGATCTCGCCATATTCACGGTACGCATGCAAGCCGGTGCATGTTGGACATTGCCACGCGCACAACACGCTCAAACGCAACGACAGTTGTATGTGTTTGCCGGGCAGGGTCTGGGTATCGAAGGCCATGCTTTGGCCAACCGACACGTCGCCCGCCTGAATGCACAAATGGACTGTGTGCTGCAAAACGGCGACCAAGAAACCGAATTTTTGTTGCTGCAAGCGCGTCCGATCGGCGAACCCGTGGTGCAATACGGCCCTTTTGTGATGAACACGCAAGCCGAAATTCACCAGGCGTTTGCCGATTACCGGCGCACCGAATTTGGCGGCTGGCCTTGGGCCTCCAGCGACCCGGTGCACCCGCGAAATGCCGGGCGTTTTGCCAAG
>JALRAA010000290.1 GCA_023262645.1 Burkholderiaceae bacterium | reverse complement strand
ATTGGAGTCATTTTTTCTATACATGTCGAGCTGTATTTATATAGAAAACTCGAATTTCTATACATATGAAGTTTACTCAGCGAACAATTCTTGCAAGGTTTTTAAAACACGCCCCATGGTCTTGGCCGAGACTTGACCGAGCTTCTTCACCAATCGCTGTTTGTCAACCGCTCGCATTTGATCCAACACAATCAGTCCCTTGATACCCGCATGAGTGACTGGCACACGGAATGGTGCAGCAAAACCCTTTGAAGTCATGGGTGCCATCATCACGGTTCGAAGATGTTGGTTCAGTTCTTGGGGAGACACGATGACACACGGGCGTGTCTTTTTGATTTCGGAGCCTATAGTGGGGTCGAGGTTGACCAGCCAAATATCGCCTCTTTTCACCAACGCAGCTCCGCATCATCTGCATTGCCGAATTCACCCATAATGAGTTCGTCTTCCCCTTGTTCAGCAATTGCCGCTGCAGCTAATGCCCAACCAGCACGCAGTGGTTTACTTGATTTGGACAGCACAATTGATCCGTTCTCGACCTGAATCAAGGCGGTGGTCTCACCTTCTAAACCGGCTTGGGCTAATAAGGGCTTGGGAAGTACCACCCCTTTGCTGTTGCCTATGTTGCGAATAGCAATTTCCATTTCCGCTCCTGTTGCAACAATGTTAAATTATGCGTGTTTATTCGTCAATGGTCAGGTTTTCATTCATGCAACGTAGCAAGCTCTAAACTCTGTTACCCACAAAGCCACCCACCCCCATGCTCCACTACGAAACCATTCCCGTCACGGCCTTTCAGCAAAACTGTTCTCTGGTCTGGGAGGACGAGGGCATGACCGCTGCAGTGATCGACCCGGGCGGTGATGTCGATGTATTGCTCGACGCTTGCAAGCAGCTGGGCATCACACTCAAATACATCTGGATCACGCACGGGCATCTGGACCACGCGGGTGCCACCGCAGATCTGGCCGAGCAACTCGGTTTGCCCATCATCGGGCCACACCCGGGCGACCAGTTTTGGATAGACGGTTTGCCCATGGCTGCATCCACTTACGGTTTTCCGCCCGCGCGTCCTTTCAAACCCACGCGTTGGCTGGCCGATGGCGACACGGTCGCTTTAGGCAAACACACGTTGCAAGTGCGGCATTGCCCGGGACATACGCCGGGGCATGTGGTGTTTTATTCCGCCGAGATGAACCGCGCTTTTGTGGGCGATGTGTTGTTCGCCGGCAGCATCGGTCGCACCGATTTCCCCCAAGGCAATCACCAGCATTTGATCGACAGCATCACGCAGCGCCTGTGGCCCATGGGCGACGACACGGTGTTCATTCCTGGCCATGGCCCCGAAAGCACTTTCGGTCGTGAACGCAAAACCAACCCGTATGTCGGCGGCACCTGATTGGCCACACACCGTGCAGGTGCATGCCAACGGTGTTGAGTTTGAGTGCCTGACCCAAGGCAGTGGCCCGTTGTTGTTGCTGGTGCACGGCTTTCCGGACATTCCGCAATCTTGGTCCGCGCAAATGGACGCGCTTTCTCAAGCAGGCTACCAAGTCATCGCGCCATACTTACCGGGCTATTTGCCTTCACGTGTGGCTGATAACGCTTACTTTGACAAAGCCAGTTTGGTGCATGGCATCGCCGGTTTGATCGAAGCCTTGTCACCCAATGAGAAATTGCATTACATCGGGCAAGACTGGGGCGCGATCATCGGTTATGCGCTGTGTGCGGCCAGGCCCGATTTGTTGCACAGCGCGGTGTTGATGGCGGTGCCGCATCCGCAAATCGTCAATCAATATTTACTCGAGCCCAAACACATTCAGCGTTCGTTCCATTGGTGGTTTTTTCAGCAAGCGGTGTTGCCCGAGCAAGCCCTGCTGGCGAACGACATGGCGTTCATTGATTACCTGTGGCACTACTGGTCAGCGCCGGGTTTTGAAGACAGCGAACACATCGCACAGGTGAAAGACTGTTTGCGACAACCCGGCGTGTTGAAAACCGCCATGGACTATTACCGCGCCATGTTCGACCCCGCCAAAGCCGACCCGGCTTTGCACGAACTGCGCGCTGCCATGCAGCACACCATCAGCGTGCCGACGCTGGCTTTGTGCGGGGCGGACGATATGCGCGCGGAGTTGATGCGCGAACAAGCGGCTTGTTTTGGCGGGCCTTATGAATACCGCGAAGTGGCCAAGGCCGGGCATTTTGTACAGCGCGAACAAAGCCAAGCGGTGAATGCTTTGTTGCTGGATTGGCTCAAGCGCTTCGGTTGATGCATCAACTACGGCTTGGCCTGCGCCGATTTTTCATACAAGGGCATGACCTTGGGCAAATTGGTTTCAATCTCTTTGATGCGGGTCGCGCCAGAGGGGTGGGTGCTGAGCCACTGTGGTGGCCCGCCTTTGTTGGCGGCGCTCATTTTTTGCCACAAGGTCACGCCTGAGCGCGGGTCGTAGCCCGCTCGCGCGGCGAGTTCCATGCCGACCAAATCCGCTTCGGATTCGTCTTCGCGGCTGAATTTCAAAGTCAGCAAATTCGCGCCTTGTCTGGCCACGGCAT
>JALRAA010000028.1 GCA_023262645.1 Burkholderiaceae bacterium | reverse complement strand
TATTTGCCCGCTTGCCCACTGCCTCGCTGGATCGGGTGATAGGCCGCAACATAGATCCGTGGTTAGTGGGCGGTGCAACACCTACGGGCTCGGCCACCAAGCTTCGTCGTTTGCAAAATGAAATGCAAATGCTGCTCTACACACACGCTCTGAACGCCGAGCGGCCACAGCCCATCAATTCGTTTTGGGTCAGTGGTTGTGGCCCACTGCCATCGCCATCGCACAGCGGCGTGTATCTGCACACCCAACTTCGCGACACTTACTTGCAACACGACCCCGCCGCCTGGGCCAGCGCGTTTGCAGAACTGGCGCAGAACCTGATGGCACCGGCCTTGCAGCGCGGCGACAGCGTTGTCTTGTGTGGCGTCGATCGCTGCTTGACGCTCAAAGCCAGTGACACACCACGGTGGCAACGCGTCTGGCGAAAGATTCGTCCGCGTTCTTGGGTGAAGCAGTTGTCATGAAATTCATTTTGCGTGACGCCCCACCGCGTGCTATCTGGGCACTGGAGCAAGCTGGCGTGCATCCCTTGCTGGCACGTTTGTATGCAGCGCGTGGGGTCAGCGATCCGGGCGAACTGGACGTATCGCTGGCGCAATTGCTGCCGCCCGAAGGCATGAAAGGCATGGCGCAAGCCGCCCGATTGCTGGCCGATGCGATCGCTGCGAACAAGCGCATCTGCATCGTGGCGGACTACGACTGCGATGGTGCCACCGCCTGCGCAGTGGGCTTGCGCGGGTTGGCGTTGCTGGGCGCATCGCATGTGGATTTTTTGGTACCCGACCGCGTGGTCGATGGCTACGGCCTCACGCCCGCTATTTCTCAACGCGTGCATGCCACGGGCGCGCAATTGTTGGTGACAGTCGATAACGGCATCGCCAGTGTTGAGGGCGTGGCCGTGGCGCGTCAATTGGGTATGCAAGTGCTGGTGACTGATCACCATTTGCCAGGCGCTTCGCTGCCCGAGGCCGATGCCTTGGTGAACCCCAACCAACCGGGTTGTGGTTTTGCCAGCAAGCACATGGCCGGCGTTGGGGTCATGTTTTATGTGCTGCTGGCATTGCGCGCTTGCTTGCGTGAGCGCGGGGTGTTTGACAAGCACAACGAGCCTCGGTTGGATGGCCTGTTGCCGTTGGTTGCATTGGGCACTGTTGCCGATGTCGTCAAGCTCGACGCCAACAACCGACGCTTGGTATCGCAAGGCTTGGCCAGAATGCGACGCGGTGTGTTGCCCACTGGCATGGCGGCTTTGTTTCAGGTGGCCGGACGCGAGCCGTCGCAAGCCATCAGCCAGGACATGGGGTTTGCGTTGGGGCCTCGCATCAACGCTGCGGGCCGCTTGTCAGACATGCGCTTAGGCATTGAATGTTTACGCACCGATGACCCGGCCCAAGCCATGCAATTGGCGCAACAGCTCGACGCCATCAACCGAGAACGCCGCAGCATCGAAACCGGCATGCGCGAACAAGCGTTGCTGCTCGCCGAGTCGTTGTTAGACCCAGACGACGAACCACCCCCGGCGTTGTGCCTGTTTGACGAAGCTTTTCACGAAGGCGTGGTGGGTATCGTGGCCGGACGCCTGAAAGATTTGCACCACCGTCCATGTTTTGTGTTTGCCGCCAGCGAATCGGACGGGCAGGCGGTGCTCAAAGGCTCGGGCCGTTCGGTGCCAGGGTTTCATTTGCGCGACGCATTGGACGCCGTCGTCAAACTGCATCCCGGCCTGTTGTTGCGCTTTGGCGGACACGCCATGGCAGCCGGTTGCACTTTGCTCGAAGACGATCTGGCCACTTTTGAAGACGCGTTGCAACACATCGCCGCGCATTGGCTGGACGCAGCCACGCTCACTCGCTCGTTGGCAACGGATGGCCCACTGCCGCCGCAGCACTTGCGCCCCGATGTGGCCATGGAATTGCAAGAACAGGTGTGGGGACAAGGCTTTGAATCACCGTTGTTTCAAGACCAGATGGACATCCTGAACCAACGTATCGTCGGCGAAAAGCACTTGTCACTCAAACTGCGCTTGCATGGCCAGTTGGTCGATGGCATTTGGTTTGGCCGACAAGAAGCCTTGCCCGCACAGGCCGAACTCGCCTACCGGTTGGTGCTTGACCATTGGCAAGGCCAGAGAAAACTGAAACTGCACATCGAAAACATGCGCACCGCCTAGAATGGAACGGTGAATATCCTCAACGCCGATTTGCACTGCCATTCCGTCATTTCAGACGGCACACTCACGCCCGAAGCTCTGGCTGCCAGAGCACATGCCAATGGCGTCGAGTTATGGTCGTTGACCGACCATGACGAAATCGGCGGCCAAGCCCGCGCTGCCGCAGCCGCCAAGGCTTTGGGCATGGGCTACTTGAGCGGCACCGAAATTTCCGTGTCTTTTGCCGGACGCACGGTGCATATCGTGGGATTGGGCTTTGATATCGATAACCCTGAAATACAAAACGGTTTGCAAAGCACCCGTGGCGGCAGACACGAACGCGCCAAAGACATGGCGGCCGGTTTGGCCAAAGTCGGCATCCATGGCAGCTTTGAAGGCGCACTCTCCTACGCGGGCAACCCCGATTTGATTTCACGCACCCATTTCGCCCGTTATTTGGTCGAGACCGGGGTATGCAAGGACACACATGAAGTGTTCAGGCGTTTCTTGACCGAAGGCAAACCCGGTTTTGTTCCGCACCGCTGGGCGGCTTTGGGCGACGCGATCCGCTGGATACGCGACAGCCAAGGCGTTGCAGTGATTGCCCATCCTGCACGCTATGGGTTCACGCCGACCGAAGAATATGCTTTGTTCACCGAATTCAAAACCCACGGTGGTCAAGCGGTAGAAGTGGTCACCGGCAGCCACTCGGCACAAGAAGCCCTCACCTATGCAGACACTGCGCGCGAATTCGGACTGGCGGCGTCACGCGGCAGCGATTTCCACAGCCCGCAAGAAAGCCACACCGACTTGGGCAGCCTGCCTTGGTTGCCTGGCGACCTGACCCCGGTCTGGGAACTGTTGGCCGATCGCATCCAATAACTTCACCGCTAAGCGGTTTTCTCCATGGCCCAATGGCTGCAAGTCCATCCTGACAATCCGCAACCGCGTTTGCTCAAACAAGCGGTGGCTTTGCTCAGCCAAGGACGGGTGTTGGCTGTGCCCACCGATTCGAGTTATGCCTTGGTGTGTCATCTCGACGATAAAACGGCGGTCGATCACATGCGCCGCATGCGCGATGTGGATGAAAAACACCACCTCACCTTGTTGTGCCGCGACTTGAGCGAATTGGCGCTGTATGCCAAGGTGGATAACCGGCAATTTCGTTTGCTCAAGGCGGCTACCCCGGGTGCTTACACCTTCATATTAGAGGCCACCAAAGAAGTACCGCGCCGCGTTTCGCATCCACAGCGCAAAACCATTGGTTTGCGGGTACCACATCACCCGTGCCTGTTGGCTTTATTGGCTTTGCACGGTGCGCCTTTGCTGGCCACCACACTGATTCCCCCGGGAGAATCCGAGCCGCTGAACGATGCCCAAGACATCCGCGAACGGTTCGAGCACCAATTGGCTGCGGTCATCGACGCCGGCGCCTGCTCGATGCAAGCCACCACCGTGGTCGATTTGACCCCCATGGGATCGGGCGATGCACCATTATTGGTCAGACAAGGCGGTGGAGATGTAAGCCTTTTGGGGCTATGAATGGCTGTAAGCCGTGCCTTTAGGGCAAACCCTAGCGATTTGGATAAATGAAAAATATTACTGAAATTTATTGATTCGATATCAAATTTGGCAGGTTTGGTGAGACAATGTTCTGGTGAGTTTCAATGAAATAGTTCAAACAATCACCACCCATGCCTTGCCGGTATTGCTGGCAATCACCCTGCATGAGGCGGCGCACGGCTATGTCGCCAAGTTGTTTGGCGACAACACGGCCTGGGCCCTGGGCCGGGTCACGCTCAACCCCATTCCCCATATCGACTTGGTAGGCACCATCGCCATGCCTTTGTTGCTCTACTTTGCCACCGCAGGTCAATTTTTGTTCGGCTATGCCAAGCCTGTGCCGGTGGATTTTTCCCGTTTACGACACCCCAAACGCGACATGGTTTGGGTGGCCTTGGCCGGTCCTGTGGCCAACCTGTTGCAAGCCATTATGTGGGTGGTTGCTATTTATTTATTCAGCGCGTTTGACGTCGAAGAGCGTTTTTTCCTCGAGATGGCCAAAGCGGGAATATTGACCAATTTGGTCATGTTTGCTTTCAACCTGTTTCCCATACCGCCCATGGACGGCGGGCGCATTGTGGTGGGATTGCTGCCTTGGCGGCTTGCCGTGGGGTTTGCGCGGGTTGAGCGTTTCGGGTTTTTCATTGTGATGGGTTTGGTGTTGCTTGGCGTGGTCAACGCCTTGTGGTTGGCGCCCATCATGAGTGCTTCCATGTTCTCCATCCAATGGCTGTTGCAGCCACTGGCCAATCTCTTGTTATTGACGACCCCATGACAGACCGCGTTCTCTCCGGCATGCGCCCGACCGGCGCTCTTCACCTCGGCCACTACCACGGCGCCCTGAAAAACTGGGTGCGCTTGCAAGCATCGATGGAATGTTTTTATTTCGTGGCCGATTGGCATGCGCTCACCACGCATTACGAAAGCCGTGAAATCATTGAAAAAAATGTGTATGAAATGGTGATCGACTGGCTCGCAGCTGGCCTCGACCCGAACCAATGCACTTTGTTTTTACAAAGCCGTATTCCTGAGCACGCCGAGCTGTTCACTTTGCTGGCCATGGGCACGCCCATCAGCTGGCTAGAACGTGTTCCGACCTACAAAGACCAACAGGAAAAGCTCAAAGACAAAGACCTGACCACCTACGGTTTTTTAGGCTACCCGCTGTTGCAAGCTGCCGATATCTTGATTTACAAAGCGCGCCATGTCCCCGTGGGTGAAGACCAGGCCAGCCACGTGGAACTGACGCGAGAAGCCGCCCGTCGGTTCAACCATTTGTACGGTCGTGAGCCAAATTTCAATGCCTTGGTCGAAGCGTGTTTGGCCAAATTGCCCAAAGACAGCGTCAAACGGTTTGAAAAGTCACGCAAGCAATTCCAAGAAACCGGTGACACCCAAGCGCTGGAAGGTGCCATGGGTTATTTGCAAACCGCTGCCGAGTTGAACGACAAAGACCGCGAGCGTTTGGAGGGCTACTTCAAAGGCACTGGCAAAGCCGTGTTAACGGAGCCCCATGCTTTGTTGACCGAAGCCAGCAAATTGCCCGGCTTGGACGGCGCCAAAATGAGCAAGAGTTATCACAACACGATTGCCATGCGCGAAGACGCCGCCAGTATCGAAAGCAAGGTCAAACGCATGCCCACCGACCCGGCACGTGTCAAACGCACCGATGCAGGCAACCCAGACCGCTGCCCGGTGTGGCAATTCCACTTGGTGTATTCGCCTGTCGCCACCCGCGATTGGGTGAAAACCGAATGCACCCGCGCGGGCATTGGTTGTTTGGAATGCAAACAACCCGTGATTGACGCCATTCTTGCGGAACAGCAACCCATGCTGGAACGCGCTGAGCCTTTTGTTTCCAATCCCCGCCTTGTTCGTGATATCGTTGACGCTGGAACACAGCGTGCACGTGCCACGGCGCAAGAAACCATGCGCGATGTGCGCGAGGCCATGGGCCTGAATTATTGACACCGGAGAACAACGATGAGCTTATATGTGATTGATGACCACCCCATGGTTCGCCAAATGATTGGCATGTTGCTGCGCCGACTGCGCCCCGCCTCCAAGGTGGTGGAGTTGGAAAAATTCAGCGAACTGCAAGCCTCTTTGATCAAAAACGGCGAGCCCGAGTTGTTTGTACTTGACCTGTTACTCCCTGGTGTCAAAGGTGCCACCGCCATTTCAGACGTGAAAAAAATGTACCCAGAAGTGCCCTTGGTGGTGCTGTCCGCCATGCCCTCTGGCGAAGCGCGCGATGCTTGCTTAGAAGCCGGCGCGGACCTCTATATTGAAAAATCCACCGACACCGCCGAAATTTCAGCAGCCATTCAAGATATTTTGAAGTCTGACACAGATGACGTTGATGCGGACGTGGTGGTAGTTGGCGATATCAAATTGTCTAAACGCCAAAAACAATTGATTCTGATGCTCGACCGTGGTTTGTCCAACCGCGACATCGCAGCAGAACTCAACATCAGCGAGCACACGGTCAAGGTTCACCTGTGGCGTTTGTTCCGTCGCTTGGGTGTGAAAAGCCGCACGCAAACCCTGCACTTTGCCCGCACCCATGGTTTGTTGATGGGCTGACACCCGCCACACCCTTGGCGCTCAAGGCGTCAAGGGTTGTGAAATCGTCAGTTGCACTTTGTCGGCGCTGCCCGGTGCCAGCGGCCCGACACTGGCACCAAAATCACCCGCTTGTGGCATGGCATTGCCCGATTTAGAAATACGCGCTCTCACCATCACCGATTTGACTTGCGACAGTTTCATCTGCGGGTTCATGGCCAGGCTGTCGTCGAGCACAAAGTCGTAAGGCAATTTGTCCACCGTGGTTCGAACAATCGCCAAAGGCATGCGCGGTCCTTCAGCGGCATTGGCATAAATAAACACCGTGTCTTTGCCTGACACCTGTGACGCGATCTCAGGCGACAACACCACCCGACCACTGATGCGCTCGGTACCGTCGCTGACAGGTTTGGCCACCACACCGGCGCTGGCCGGTGCATTGCCCGCAGTGACCGGCGCTTGCGCTGGCAAACCCAAACGCTCACGCGCTTTGTCGATCGCCTCGGCCAAGGCCGGCAAGTCGGGTGAAGAGGCAGGTAACAAGCCACGAACTTTTTCCCAATACACCAGTGCATCTTTGAAGCGCTCTTCTGAGAATGCCGCGCTGCCCGCCAGCAACAAGGCATTGCCGTTTTGCGGATCGGCTTTGAGAACACTGTTGATGATGGCCCAGGGTTCGCCTTTGAATTGCCCATTGTTTTTTTGCGCCAACACCTCGGCACGTTCAATCATCACATCGTCATTGCGCTCTAAGGCCAAGGCTTTTTGCAAAGCTGCATCGGCTTGGTCGTAACGTGCCAAAGCGCGCTGAATGCGGCCCAACATGACCCATGCTTCGGCGTTCTTCGGCTCTTTTTCAAGTTGCTGACTGAGTTGTTCGGCCATGGTCTCGAGCTTTTGCGGCGTGATTTGCTCTTCACCATTGGCCTGCGCCACCAACGCTGGATCGAGCGCCACGGGAGTACCGACATAAAAATACAAAGTGAACGCCGTGACCGGCACCAACAAAGACATGGCCGTGATCAACCATTTGATGCGCGGCATTTGCGGTGCAGCTTCAGCGCTTGCGGCGGCGGGTGCAGGTGCGTCTTCCAGCAAACGCTGGGTCAACTCTTGTTGCGACAAGTCGTAGCCCGCTTGGTCCAGTGTGCCTTGGGCGAGTTCACGGTCGAGCTCGGCCAATTGTTCACGGTATACGCTGACATGCGACATGACGTGTTGGCGTTGATGGCCGGTGGCGGCGTCTTTGGCCGCTCTTCGGGCAGACCAACCCAGCACCAGTGTCACCAACACGGACAACAACAAGGCCAGCAGTAAAAACAGTTGTACGTTATTCATTCAATCCTTGTGCACGGCGGTGTCGGAGGGGTGGTTAGGCATGGCATGCTGCATGGCGAGTGCATTCTTTCGCAAACGCAAATACCGCCACAAACCCCATATGGCCAACAGCAACATGAAAAAAGGACCAAACCACAAGGGCCATGTCAAGGGTTTGACTTGGGGACGGTACAGCACAAAGTCACCGTAACGCTCGACCAGGTAGGTTTTGATCTCGGCATCGGATTTGTTGTCGCGAATCAATTTACGCACTTCGCGTCGCAAGTCTTCGGCCAATTCGGCATGCGATGACGCCAGCGATTCGTTTTGGCACACCAAGCAACGCAACTCCTCGGCAATCACCACCAAACGGGCTTCGACCTGCGGGTCTTCGGCCATCGGCAAGGCATCAGCAGCACGCACCAATGGCGCCAGCAGCATCCAGCACAACAACATCCACTTCATGAGGCTTCCAAAGTTTGTATCAGGGGCAGCAAGGTGTCTTGCAATATTTGCGGAGTCAACGGGCCGACTCGCTTGTAACGAATCACACCTTGGCGGTCGATCAGGTAAGTTTCAGGCACGCCATACACCCCGTAATCGATGCCCACTCGGCCGTCCAAATCGAATACCGACAGCGTGTAGGGGTCTCCTTGTCGCTGCAAAAACCGCAAGCTGCGTTCGCGCGCCAGTTGCAATTTTTCACCCTCTTTGAGCGGCCCGTTGGCTTGGTCTTGGGCTTGGATTTCTTTGTAACTCAAACCCACCACAGGTATGCGGCTTTGTTTGGAGAACTCCACCAACAACGGATGCTCTTCGCGACAGGCCACACACCAAGTGGCCCAGACATTGAACAACCAAACTTTGCCCTTCATGTCGCTGGGGCTGAAGGGCTTGTCGCTGGTCAAGGTTGGCAGGCTGAATTCAGGCGCTGGCTTGCCCACCAGCGGCGACGGGATTTCACGCGGATCACGGGTCAAACCCACCGCCAAGAACACCACCAACGCAGCAAACAGTCCCAGCGGGATCAAAAACTTCTTGTTCATGGCATCAAGACGCAGACGACAGGGCTTCGCCCGCTGTTTGCAATGGCGACACAGTGCGACGACGGTAACGCCGATCCAGCGCGGCGAGCACCCCACCCAACACCATCAGCAACACACCTGTCCACAACCAAGGCACAAACGGCTTGTAGTACACGCGCATGCTCCAACTCGGGGTGTCGCCTGCGATCGGGTCGCCCAAAGACACGTACAAATCGCGCAGCAAACCGGAATCAATGGCGGCTTCGGTCATCGGCATGGCACTGGAGAAATAACGGCGTTTTTCCGGATACAGCACTTCAATCACGCGATCATTTTTGAGCACTTCCACATGGGCTTGCGTGGCTTTGTAATTGGGGCCGTTCACATCCACCATGTCTGCCAAGCGAAAGGTGTATGGCGCGATGGTGACGGTGTCACCCAAAGACATGCGCACATCGCGCTCGACTTCATACGATTTGACACCGGTGATACCCAAGACCACAACCGCCAAACCAAAATGCGCCAAATGCATGCCCCAGAACGATCCGCCGATACGCCCTGGCTTGCGAATGCGTTCGACCACGTGTTGCAAACTGCCCAACGCCACCCACATGCCCAAGAACACACCCAACGCAGTACCCGCCGACCATTTGCCAAACATAAATGGCAACACAATGGCCAACAACAACGCGCCGAACCCAACCCAGCGCAACTGCATGACCATGTCGTTGAGTCGCGCTTCACGCCAATGCGCCACCGTGCCGGGAACCAACACAAACAACAGCGGCACCATCAACGGCGCAAACACCAAGTTGAAATAAGGGGGACCCACAGACAGCTTGCCCAGGTTGAGCGCATCAATCACCAACGGGTACAAGGTGCCTAACAACACTGCGCCGGTGGCCACGACCAGCAACACGCTGTTGAGCAACAAAAACGATTCACGCGAGATCACGCCCATGCTGCCGCCCAAGGTCACCGCTGGGGCACGCCAGGCAAACAAGGTCAATGAGGCACCGACCACCACCGCCAAAAAACACAAGATGAACACACCACGCGCAGGGTCAGAGGCAAAAGCATGCACCGAGGTCAACACGCCAGAGCGCACCAAAAAAGTACCCAACAACGACAACGAAAAAGCCGCGATCGCCAACAACACCGTCCAAGCTTTGAAACTGCCGCGTTTTTCGGTGACCATCAACGAATGGATCAATGCCGTGCCGACCAACCATGGCATGAGCGAGGCGTTTTCAACCGGGTCCCAAAACCACCATCCACCCCAACCCAGTTCGTAATAAGCCCACCAAGAACCCAATCCAATGCCAAAGGTGAGAAAAGTCCATGCAATAACGGTCCAAGGGCGCGACCAACGCGCCCAAGCAGCATCCAATCTGCCCGAAATCAACGCGGCAATGGCAAAGGCAAACGCCACCGACATGCCCACATAGCCCATGTACAACATAGGCGGGTGAATCACCAAGCCCGGGTCTTGCAGCAACGGATTGAGATCGCGGCCATCGGCAGGAATCGGGAACAAACGGTCAAACGGGTTGGAGGTGAACAAAATGAACGCCATGAAACCCACCGACACCAAACCCAGCACACCCAGCACCCGCGCCACC
>JALRAA010000289.1 GCA_023262645.1 Burkholderiaceae bacterium | reverse complement strand
ATTCGCCGCAACTATGGCATGTTGATTGGCGAGCCCACCGCTGAAGCCATCAAAAAACAAATTGGTTCTGCTTTTCCGGGCAGCGAAGTGCGCGAAATGGAAGTCAAGGGCCGCAACCTGTCCGAAGGCGTGCCGCGTTCTTTCACCATCTCCTCCAATGAAATTTTGGAAGCGTTGACCGACCCGCTCAACAACATTGTGTCGGCTGTCAAAAACGCGTTGGAACAAACCCCGCCCGAGCTGGGTGCCGATATTGCCGAGCGCGGCATGATGCTGACTGGTGGCGGTGCGCTGTTGCATGACCTCGACCGCTTACTCTCCGAGGAAACCGGTTTGCCCGTGCTGGTGGCCGAAGACCCGTTGACCTGTGTGGTGTGCGGATGTGGACTGGCGCTGGAGCGCATGGAGCGTCTGGGCTCGATTTTCACCAGCGAATAAATGCCACTCGGCTCGCTGGATCGCACGCCGCCGCCTTTCTTCAAACAAGGCACGTCTGCACTCACCAAACTGGTGTTATTTAGCAGTCTGTCATGCGGCTTGATGTTTGCCGATTTGCACTACAACATCGTGCAGCCTGCGCGATGGGCACTGTCCTTGATCGTTTATCCCGTGCAATGGCTGGCGCTTCGGCCACAAGCCATTTGGGACCATGTGGACGACGTGTTTGAAAGCAAACAAGAAGCGCTCAGTGCGGTGGATCAAGCGAATGCAAAGTTATTGGCTCAGTCGGTCAGCGCCAGTCAAGTTGAGCAACTCACCTTAGAAAACAACCGCCTGCGCAGCTTGCTGGAGCTGCGCGAAAGGCATGCTGTGTCGGCGATGGCCGCCGAGGTGTTGTATGAAGCTGCTGACCCGTTCACCCGCAAAATGATTTTGAACAAAGGCGCCACCCACGGCGTACAAAACAGCTCGCCTGTCATGGACGACCAAGGCATTTTGGGTCAGGTGACCAGGGTCCATCCGTTGGTGAGCGAAATCACGTTGGTCACCGACCGTGAACATTCGATTCCTGTGCTCAACACGCGTACCGGTGCTCGGGGTGTGGCGTTCGGCGAATCGGGCGGCGCACCGTTGCTGGAGCTGCGCTACATGGCCACCAATGCAGACATTGAAGAAGACGATGTGCTGACCACCAGCGGTGTCGACGGCGTGTACCCACCGGGCATACCCGTGGCCAAAGTGGTCAAGATAGAAAGGCGAGCCGATTCTGTGTTTGCCCGCATCCTGTGTGAATCGCTGGCCAGGGTGCAAGCTGCGCGCCATGTCATGGTGCTCGAACCTGTCAAATTCGGATTGCCGGGTTTCAAAGAACTGCCGCCAGCCCCGCAACCGGTTGCCAAAGGAGCCAAATGATGATCATGCCGCGTGGTCAGCAGTTGCTCTTGCCGGTCAGCCCCATGTTCATGTTGCTGACCATGTTGTTGGCGTTTTTATTGGACATGTTGCAAAGCATGTCATGGTTGGGCAATGCGGCATGGGCACCCGATTGGCTGGCGCTGGTGTTGGTGTTTTGGGCCATTCACCAGCCGCTCAAAGTGGGTGTGGGTGTGGCGTTTATCTTGGGCTTGCTCACCGATGTTCACCAAACATCCTTGTTGGGACAACATGCGCTGACCTATACCGTGCAAGGCTATTTGGCCACCATGATTCATCGCCGCATTTTGTGGTTTGATGTGCCTTCCCAAGCACTTCAAGTGTTGCCAGTGTTCATGGCCGCTCAGTTGCTTGAGTTGTCGGTGCGCATCGCTGCCGGGGGCTTGTTTCCCGGTTGGTCGTTCATGGCGCCACCGGTGTTGCAAGCGGTGATGTGGCCGGCCATCACCGTGTTGTTGCTCGCGCCACAGCGCCGTGCACCTGACCCTGACAAGCACCGTCCTTTATGAGCCTGCTGCGCAACGTCGAATACGATCTTCGACGCTTCAGAGCGCGCGTGATGGTTGCCAGCTTGGCGGTGCTGGTGGCTTTTGGCTTGCTCTGTTTGCGCTTGGTGTATTTGCAGTTATGGCGTTACCAAGACTTCAATGCGCAAGCAGAAAGCAACCGCACCGCTGTGGTTCCCATCGTTCCCAACCGTGGCGTCATCATGGACCGCAACGGCATTGTGCTGGCCACCAATTACTCTGCCTATACCTTGGAGATCACGCCATCCAAAATCAAAGCGCCCTTAGATGAAGTGATTGAAAACCTCTCGGAGTTAATCGATATTCAAGGCCGTGATAAGCGACGTTTTAAAAAGTTGCGCGAAGAATCGAAAAGCTTTGAGTCGGTACCGATTCGTACCCGCTTAAGTGACGAAGAGGTGGCGCGTTTTGCCGCTCAGCGTTACCGCTTTCCTGGGGTTGAAATTCGTGCCCGTTTGTTTCGTAACTACCCCTACAACGACTTGGCCAGCCATGTGATTGGTTACATCGGGCGTATCAACACCTCTGAGAAAGAAAAACTCGAAGAATCTGAACATGCAGGCAATTACCGCGGCACAGACTTCATAGGCAATAACTTACTCCACGTGAGATTAATTCGCAGAGAATTTCACATTGGTATGCATATCCAGATACTGCAAAATTTAAT
>JALRAA010000288.1 GCA_023262645.1 Burkholderiaceae bacterium | reverse complement strand
ATAGCAAGAACTGAAACAGGAAGGGCAGCTGGCGCTCGTGGCTCTTTTAACTCGCGAGAAAAAAACGCTCGTGAGTTTGAATCATGCTTGTCTTATGATGCTTTTTGGCAAATTTTATACCCAACGCCAAACGCATGACGCGGTCGACATAGTCAGAGCCGCCCAGTCCCACGCTGTTTTGTTTTTTCAGCATGTCGACAAATTGATCGAGCACCACGTTCACAGCACCTTGGGACAGTGATGAGGCTTGCACCATGGCTGCACCCAAGGCTTGTACTTCTTTGGGGCTGAGGTATTTCACGATCTCTGCCGCTTGTTCTTCTCCCAGCAGCAGCATCAGCACAGCTGCCCGCTGGGTGGAGGTCATGGCCTCCATTTCAGCGCGAAGCTCTGGGGTCCATTGGATGGTGTCGTTATCTGCCATGTCGTTTCCTTGGTAGCGTGTCGTTCATCAAGACTCGATCATGTTGCGCATGACACTGGCCACGCGGCCGGAGTTGTCAGACACAATCATGCGAATCAATGCGACTTTGTCATCGTATGAGTTGGCATTGTTGAGCAAATCGGCGGGGATACTGGCTTTCTTGGGTTTGAGTTTGCCCATGCGCGCCTTGAGGTCGTCTAGCGATTCGCCTTCTTCCAATTCCACCTCTTCGCCGGATTCTGCCTGCATTTCCAAAGCGGCCAAGCGTTCTGCTTCGCGGGCGGCTTCTTCTTCTGCCATGCGGGCGGCCTCGGCGGCAGCGGCTTCCTCGGCCATTTCTGCTTCTTTGGCCAATGCTTCGGCGGCGAGTCGTTCGGCTTCGGCTTTGGCCTCGGCTTCTTTGCGGGCTTTTTCTTCGGCCTCTTCGCGGGCTGCACGTTCTGCCACCACCCGGGCCGCAGCCTCGGCTTCGGCCGCAGCGATGCGTTCTGTGCGCAATTTTTCTGCCGTGGCGGCTTCGGCCGCTGCCGCTGCCATCGCCGCTGCTGCAATCGCCGCTGGATCGACTTCTGGCTTGATCAGTTTCTTGATCATGGGGCGAACCACAGCCAACAAGAACAACAAGAACAACACTGCAATCACACCACTGTTGGCCAGGGAAGCCAAGGCTTCGTCTTTGTACCAAGGCACTGCGTTGGGGTCGACAGGTGGCTCAAAGCGGGTTGCCACCACGGTCACCACATCGCCGCGTTTGTCGTTGAAGCCCACCGCACCGCGAACCAATTGGTTCAAGCGATCGAGTTCTTCTTGCGTGTAAGGAATGGTGGTCGGCGGTGGTGAACCATCCGCAGGCTTCTCCACTTTCATGCCAGGAGGAATCGGACGTTCATTGATCAACACACCCACGCCGAGTTTGGAAATATTGCCCATGGCGCTTTTGGTGTGGCGTACAGCGCGGTCGAGTTCATAGTTTTTGGTGCTGCGTGCCACCACTTGCACACCTTTTTCACTCACGCCTTTGTTCGGGTCAGCAGGCGTGGCATCGGTCGCGGCCGGGTTGATCGGCGGATTAGGTGGCGTGCTGCTGAGTGAACCTGGAATACCAATCGCGTCTTTGAATGTATTGCGGTCTTCCACATACAACTCGGAACGGGTTTTCGGGCCCTTGTCGCGTTGGTCAAAATCTTCAGTGGTAATTTCTTCTTGGGTGAAATCCAGTTGCAACGTCACTTGCGCCGTGACATTTTCTGCGCCGACGATGGGCGCGAGCAATTGCAACAAGCGGGTGCGGTAGAGGTCTTCCATGTGCTGCTTTTGCTGCAGTTCTGCACCTGTCAAACCCAGCGGTTGCGGGCCCAACATTTCATTCATCAACGAGCCGTAGTTGTCCACCACCGACACGTTTTCTGGCGCCAAATACGGCACGCTGGAAGCCACCAATGAAATGATGGCCTGCACATTGGCAGACGAGACTTCTTTGCCCGGGGCACGCGTGATGATGACCGACGCCTTGGTCGGCACGCGGTCACGCACAAACACACTTTGTTTGGGTGCCGCCAAATGCACTCGCGCACTGCGAATACCCGCGATTTGTGAAATGGTTTTCGCCAACTCCTGCTCCATCGCGTTGTTGTAGCGAACCTGTTCCATGAACTGGCTGGTGGTCATGGCGGGCATGTCTTTGAGCGTTTCCATGCCTTGCACTTCGGTGCGTGGCAAACCTTTGGACGCCAGCAACATACGGGCTTCTTGGTATTTGTCAGCCGGCACCATGATTTGTCCGGTGTTGTTGTCAATCTCGGGTTTGAAGTTGGCGGTTTTGAGTGTCTCGATGGCGAGCTGTTTGTCGGTTTCTGGCAGCATCATGGTCAACGCCCGCATCGGCGGGGTTTTCATCGACATGGAAGCCAAACCAAACGCGGCCACGACCATCATGATGACGACGATCGGCAGGACTTTGCGCACCGAAGGCTGTCGCACCAAATCGCGAATCATGCCCATGGGGTCGGTCAGCGCCGAACCGGTGATGGAACGTGCCAGGTCACCGCCGCGCACGGGCGTGCCGCTGGCGCATGTGGCGGCCCGCGTGATGCTGGGGAAGACGCGGGCCGATCTCGGGCTCACGAGCGATCTCACGCCGGCTGGCGTGTTCGTGAAGAGCCCGGTGTTCCCGTTCATCC
>JALRAA010000287.1 GCA_023262645.1 Burkholderiaceae bacterium | reverse complement strand
CCACGCCTTGTCCGCAAGCTGAACGCGGGCTTCAGGTGGTCACCACCGTCGCAGCCACCCCCAATCCCTCGTTTCGCCGTGTGGATGTGCAAGTGGCAGAAGGCGCAACACCGTTGCTGCGGGTAAGCGGTCTGATAGGGCGTTACTGACATGTTTCCCTTGGTTCGTTGTATCTCCCACAATCTCGCCCGTGCAGTCATGCGGCAATCGCCGCCTTGGATGATTGCGCGCCAAGTCATCCGTGGCAATCCATCACAAGGGTTCACCTTGGTCGAGGTGCTGGTGGCATTGGCCGCGATGGCATTGCTGTCGTTGTTGAGTTGGCAAGGCATCGATACATTGCTGCGCACCCGTGAGATCACCCAGTCTCAGGTCAACGACACCGCGTTGGTACAGGTGAGCTTGCGCCAATGGCAAATGGATCTGGATGCGATGCAGCCCTTGCCAGACCTGTTGCCGCAAGGCGGTGTGATGTGGGATGGGCGTGTCATGCGCATGGTGCGTCGCAGCCCCACACCGCAATCATCGGGTGCGGACGGCGGCGTGATGGTGGTGGCATGGACTCAACGCAACGACCACTGGTGGCGCTGGCAGTCGAGCGGATTACAAACCCGCGCACAAGTGCATCAAGCTTGGAAAGCGGCAGCGCAATGGGCGAATAACCCCATCGATGAATCGCTGCGCCAATCCACCCGTTTGATGCCGACTAAGGGATGGACCATTTTTTTCTTTCGAGGCAACAGTTGGTCACACCCCTTGAGCAGTCAAGAACCCAACCAACGGTCACCCGATGCGGTGCGCATTGTGTTGCAGCTTGCAACTCCCACTGAAAAAGCAGCGACGTCTGCGCTGACCGTGGATTGGGTTCACCCAGCGTTCAACCCTAACCGCACATGAACACCCACACGCGTTTGCCTGCTCAACAAGGTGCAGCATTGTTGCTGGCGATGATGACAGTCGTGTTGGTGGCCACGCTGGCATCTGCCATGCTTTGGCAGCAATGGCGAACCATTTCGGTTGAAACCGCAGAGCGGCAAGGCCAGCAAGCACATTGGTTGCTGGTCGGGGCGCATGACTGGTCGCGGGTGGTCATGCGCGAAGACTCGCTTGGCAGCAGCACAGACCATTTGGGCGAGCCCTGGGCTGTGCCATTGCGTGAAGCACGTTTGTCCTCTTTTTTATCGGCGGCTCCTTCAGGCGTGGTGCAAAACACGGACAGCTTGGTCGAACAGGTGTTTCTATCAGGTGGCATTCAAGACATGCAAGCTCGCTTGAATGTGCGCAATTTGGTGGCAAACGGTTTATTGGTCAACAGCGAAATGCAAGCTTGGCGACGGCTCTACCAGCAACTGGGTTTGCCAGTGGCCGCATTGGAGATGTGGACCGAGGCCTACCGATTGGCCTTGTCAGCACCCACGGCGCAAGATGCACCGCTGGTGCCTGAACGCGTGTCTCAACTGACCTGGTTGGGCATGCCGCTGGCGCATTTGTCCCAGCTGTCGCCTTTCATCACGCTGCTGCCGTCTGCCACCCCGGTCAATATCAACACCGCCAGTGCCGAGGTGTTGTCGGCTGTTGTCCCCACGCTTGCTTTGCCCAGTGCGCGTCAATGGGTTGTGGAGCGGCAACGCCAGCCTTGGCGCAGTTTGGAAGAAGTCAAACAACGCATGGGCTCTGCCGCTGTGGTGCTCAACCCAGAACGACACAGCTTGCAATCATCGTTTTTCGAAGTCACGGGACGTTTGCGGTTCAACGAAATCGCGTTGATAGAAACCTCGCTGATCCAACGCCGAGGTTTGCAAACCCACACCGTGTGGCAAGAGCGACGACCGTGGTGGTCAAACGCTTTGTGTCCACCCTTGGATAGTCAGCCATGTTGATGGTGTATTTGCCGATGCAACCCTCATCGCTGTACGACTTTGTGGGCAGCGATGACGGTGTGACCCCGCGTCTGCAAGGGCAGACGACAGCAGTTGAATTGCCAGCAGATGCGGGCGGGTATGTGGGTGTCGTGCCTTGGCAAAGGCTGTCTTGGCATAACGTGACATTGCCCCCTAACGTGGGTTCACGGTGGCCACAGGTGTTGGAAAGTTTGTTGGAAGAAGACTTGCTGCAACCGCCACAGCAGGTTCATTTGGTCTGTGGACCAGGGTCTGCATTGGCATTGCGCCAAGGTGGCCATGTCGTGGTCTGCGCTTGCGACAAACCTTGGTTGCGTAGCGTCCTCGAACCCTTGCGAATGGCAGGCAAGCGCATCAGCCGATTGGTGCCTGAACTGCAACCCGTGAGCCCGGGTTCCATGCCGACGATCTATTGGGTCAACCACTTGGGCCAGCCGCAGGCCGTCTGCTGCAGCACTGACAGCGTCTGCCCTTTGCCCTCGGCAGTTGCGCATGAAAAGGGGGACGCCACGGCATTTGAAATTTTTGTCGAACCGTCTGTGGCCCAGCACGCATCGCAAACCCTTGAACAACCTCCCTTGTTGTTGACCCAAGCGGCGCGCTGGCTGCGTGCCGGCCAATCCGAATGGGATTTGGCGCAGCATGAATGGGCACAACATTGGCGCTTGCGCAGCCAACGTTGGTTGGTGGAAGGTCTTCGCCATCTCTGGTTCGCCCC
>JALRAA010000286.1 GCA_023262645.1 Burkholderiaceae bacterium | reverse complement strand
TAACCGTCACTTCGTTGGCGCTGCGCTCAAACAATTTGACTTGCAATTCTTCTTCCAGGTTTTTGATGCCGACCGACAACGTGGGCTGAGACACAAAGCAAGCCTCTGCGGCGCGACCGAAATGTTTTTCGCGCGCCAGTGCAACGATGTACTTGAGTTCTGTGAGTGTCATGGTGGGTTCAGGCTTTGAGGAAGTCGGATTTTCCACCTAACCAGCGTTGCACATGTCGCTCGGCCCTGTCGGGGTATTGATCGAGCATCACGGGGGCGAGTTGCTGTGCCCATTTCAGCAGCTCAATGTCGGTGGCCAAATCGGCGAAACGCAGCATGGCAGCGCCACTTTGCCGTGCGCCCAAAAACTCTCCCGGCCCGCGAATTTCTAAATCGCGTCTGGCGATTTCAAATCCATCACCGGTTTCGACCATGGCGCGCAAACGCTCTCTGGCGGTGTCGCTCAGTCGCCCATGCTCGCCCAAGGCATACAACAACACGCAAGCAGAAGCTGCTGCACCGCGCCCGACCCGTCCGCGCAGTTGGTGTAACTGGCTCAAGCCAAACCGTTCGGCATGCTCAATCACCATCAACGATGCGTTGGGCACATCCACGCCCACCTCGATCACGGTGGTGCTGACCAGCACACCCATTTGTCCCTGCACAAACAAAGACATGACCGCTTTTTTTTCGGCTTGCGGCATGCGCGAATGCAATAAACCGATCATCACATCGGGTAAGGCACGGCACAGTTGTTCATGGGTATCGGTGGCGTTGCGCAAATCCAGCGCTTCACTTTCTTCGATCAACGGACACACCCAGTACACCTGTCGCCCCGCTTGCAACTGCGAGCGCATGCGTTCGACCAATTCATCGCGCCGGGTATCGGCCAACAACTTGGTCACCACAGGCGTGCGCCCCGGCGGCAACTCGTCGATGGTGGACACATCCAAGTCAGCGTAATAACTCATGGCCAAAGTACGCGGTATGGGTGTGGCGCTCATCATCAACAAATGCGGTTCTTGGGGCGCGCTGTCGGTGTGTTCTTCACCGTTGTCCGCGTCTGACAATTTTTGCCGCAGCGCCAAACGTTGCGCCACCCCAAAGCGGTGTTGCTCGTCGATGATGGCCAAACCCAACGACTTGAAACGCACCTTGTCTTGGATCACCGCATGGGTACCGATCACCAACGCGGCTTGGCCACTGGCGACCATGGCCAACATGGCATCGCGTTCCTTTTTTTTCTGGCTGCCTGTCAACCAAGCTACTTGTAAGCCCAGGGGTTGCAGCACAGGGGCGAGCCAACCCACGAGCTTTGCGAAATGTTGTTCGGCCAATATTTCGGTCGGCGCCATCAACGCACATTGCCATCCCGCGTCTATGCATTGCGCCGCAGCCAATGCCGCCACCACTGTTTTGCCCGAACCCACATCGCCTTGCAACAAGCGGTGCATCGGCACGGCTCGCGCCAGATCGTTGGCGATGTCATGCACCACGCGTTGTTGTGCGCGGGTCAATGCAAAAGGCAGTCTGGCCTGTAATTGCGCCAGCACGCCCTCTGCACGCACGCTGTGCGCCAACACCGGCGCATTCAACAACTGGCGTTCACGCTTGGCTTTCAATTGCGAGAGTTGTTGCGCCAACAATTCTTCGGCTTTCAAGCGTTGCCAGGCCGGGTGGCTGCGGTCTTCCAATTCGCCCAGAGACACATCGGGCGGCGGATGGTGCAAAAACTGCAAGCTCTCGCGCAAGCCCCATGTGCGCGGCGGCAAATGCTCGGGTGCAATGGTCTCTGCGAATGCATCGCTTTGCAAAGCACGGGCCAGACCACCCAGCACCGCTTTGCGCAAATACGCCTGCGGCAATTCGGCAGTGCTGGGGTAGACCGGTGTCAGCGCGGCTGCCAGCGGCACACCCGCAGCCTGCACCGTGGGATGCATCATGGTGTAACCCATGAAGCCGCCGCGCAGTTCACCGCGCAAACGCACATGGCGTCCGACCTCCAAGGCCTTTTGCATATTGGGGTAGAAATTGAAGAACCGCAGTGTGCAAATGTCTGTGCCATCGCTCACCACCGCTTGCAATTGGCGTCTGGGCTTGAACACCACCTGACAGCTTTGCACCACGGCTTCGAACTGCAGCAGATCGCCATCGCGGGCATCGGCCAAACGACCCAGCCGGGTTTCGTCCTCGTAGCGCAATGGCAGATGCAAAGCCAAATCGATCGGCCGCAACAAACCCATTTTGCGCAACGCTTTTTGCGGCACAGACAAGGGTTTGCGTTCTGCAGAAGCGGCAGTGGGTCTATCAACAGGCATGGGGTTTCGATTGTGCCTGTTGCACGTGTCAGGTCTGAAGCCCCAAGGCTTGCACCACGCACCGGGCCGCGGCCAAGTCCCAGCCCGCCCAACCGCAGCTTTTGAAAAACACCGGTCCTGTTTTGCTCTGCTGTGAACTGTCTTGGCCACGCACCACATCTTGCAAACTCGGGTATTGCGTCACATCACAACCGGCTTGCAACAAGTCACCGGCTTCATGGTCTGCGTCGCGTGTGTCAACCACCACCCGACCGTGATGCGCCATGTAGACGCAAACCTCGGGCGCCCACTCGACCATCTCAGGCGTGAACGCA
>JALRAA010000285.1:2272-2671 GCA_023262645.1 Burkholderiaceae bacterium | reverse complement strand
ATGCCCACAATTTCACTGTGCGCGTGTTGGCTGATTTGACGCACCAAAGTTTTGCGATACGCATCGGGCATCCAATCGCGCGGCTCGACTTTGCCATCCGCATCGATGCGCGCATCGAATTGCGTTTGCAATGCCACTTCGGCCTCGGTCAAAGGTTTGGGCACTGATTTAAGTGCAGTTGCGTTGCTGGTGTCCGGGGCGTCGGGCACATTGAAGGATTGCGTGTACATGGGCTTCTCCTCGCTGTTTGAGCGTGTTTGAAGCGAAGTATACCAATTAACCGACCGATCGGTCGGTTAATTGATTCGCTAGTCGCTAGGTGTTTCCCTGTGAGTGCAATATACTTTTGCCATATACAAGGGATTTGAACCCATGGCCATCTCTACTGTCTTTACAAAT
>JALRAA010000285.1:0-2262 GCA_023262645.1 Burkholderiaceae bacterium | reverse complement strand
ATATAATTAAAACTAGAGGAAATTACTGGTGTAATCGTTTAGGAAATAAATTTTGGTATAATTATAATTCAATTGAAAACATCGAAAAAGAATATTTAAGTATTAAATAATACTAAAAGGGTTACATCTATGAAGGTTTACCTCAGCAACTACAGGCACCATTGGTTTTCCCCCTATGCCTTGTTCGACCATTTATTTTTCTGGACTAAGTGGTCGAAATGTCATCGCGACCAAAGCTTGGCCCGGGCCTTGTCAAATTCAGAGGATGAGTCAACCTGGACAGACCGGCCTGAATGGGTAGAAAAATGGCACGACCGCCTAGCGCCATTGAGCGTGGCAATTCAAAAAACATTGGATTTGATTCACCCCAAAATTGATTATGTGAAAGTTGACTACTGGGACACTTGGAACATGGATGACAGCTTGGCCCAGATCATCTTGCCACTTCTTCGCCAGTTGCATGCTAGAAGTCATGGCGCACCTTTTGTCGACGATGAAGACGTGCCCGACGAGCTGAAAAGCACCAGCGCACCACCCAAAGAAAATGAATGGGATACCGACCAGAATCACTTTAAACGCTGGCATTGGGTCTTGGAAGAAATGATTTTTGCGTATGAGTCCAAGCTAGATGAATCTTGGAAAAAAGCATTTCAATCTGGCAGCTTCGATAAAATTTCAGTCCCCATTGACCACGCCGGAAACAAAGTGCCCAAAAAGCAGGCCAAACTTTTTCGATGGGAAGACGGCCCCAATCACACCTACAAGTGTGACTACGAGGGCATGCGGTCAGTTGAAACGCGCATTCAAAATGGTTTCCGCCTCTTTGGACGGTACTACCAAAATCTATGGGATTGAGTTGGCTGCAATAGCGCGGCTATTGTTTGAACCGATTCATGCTCACACGAAGTACTTCAATCTCTTGAGCCCTAACCCCCAACTGCGCAAAGTGTTCAGGCCAAGTGGCCACTACTTTTTGGACATTGCTCACCATGTCCTTGGCCTCTGAAAGTTTCAAGCCAAATGCAGCCACTTCAGACAAGGCGTTCGAAATGCTAGATTCGTGGCCGTTAGCACCCACGCGCATTTGCTGGTAGCCCAAAGCCTGAGCCGCAGGCAGCACATCAAATGCGGGTGATAAATGGTAGTGACCTTGGTTTGACCGAATCAGTGCATGGTTTTTCTCATGATCATCGGTGTTGTCGATCAAGATATTGAACACCATGCGTTTGAAGAGTTGTGCTTGTTGCTGTTTGATCAAGCTAGGTTGCGCATATCGGCGCAACAGTTGAGAAAGTTCTGGATAGCCCATGGGCTCGCCAGCAGCTCTTAAGACGGTGTGGGCCGACAGCACATGCAGTCTTGTATTTTCTAAACGATCAAAACGCTCAACCGCTACGGCATGTCCTTGGGTCAATGCCAGTGCACGGGTGTGCGCCACATCAATCCCGGCCTTTGCTGCCAAGGTCATGCTGGCGTGTTCAATGAGAGGGGTATCCCATTCTGAGGTTTCAGCAAACTTCACCACCCATTGTTTGCCATCCATTTCAATGAGCGACTTGGGGTGCGCGCCGCCAAATGAGGGCCCTGGTTTGAGAAGCCGAGCGTGTGCCTCGCTGAGTTTTTCTCCAGCCAGAACGTTTTGAATGGCTTGATGCATCTGCGGCAAGTTTTCAAATGTGGCGATGGCGCTTGCAAGTGGTGCGATGTAATGAGACGGGTGCAAAGAGACGCCCAATGCGCCAAACCGATCGTGACCTGCAAAGTACAAGTACTCCAAAATTGACAAGCGCACGGGTTTGAAAATGTGTCGAATCACACGCTCTCCCCAGCGGTCTGGCCTGGCATCGTTGACCGCGCCTGCGGCCGCATCCAATTCTTTCGGCAAGTGCAAAGCGTTGGACAGCGGTAAGTCGTCGCTCAAAGCAAATCCGTTTTGCAACCATTCGTCGGCATAAGCAAGGCCTACTTTGCGGTTGTTTTCTGCCAGAATCAATTGACCAATTAATTGGGGTGTGGTTTGACCTAACCACCACAGCGACATTTCTGAAACGGGTGTGTATGCGTTATCAGCCATGCACATTCCTCTTTGGGCGTTTGAGAATGCGTAACTCTTGGGCAAGGGCTTGCGCATCATTGGCCGGGTTTGCCAAATGGCGCAGACCCTCTTCGAAACCTGCCAGCCAAAGTGCAGTGGCATACACGCCCATGCCCACTTTGGGGTCGCCTTTTTCCATGCGCATCAGTGTGGGCACAGACACATTG
>JALRAA010000284.1 GCA_023262645.1 Burkholderiaceae bacterium | reverse complement strand
CGCTAAATTCTATTTTTTGATATTTCTTGGCCTCGGTGTAGTAAGCCGGCCCAGTGACTGTGGAGTAAAACGATGATTCGCCAGCTAGCTTATTGCCATCACGCACCAACTGCACATACAACTGTGGCGACACAGCAGTGCTCGACATGTTCACGATGTCGTGTTTGACTTCGATGGCATAGCTGCCGCGTTTGAGCAGATAAGTTTTGACGAGTTTGATATCGCTGCTCGGCGCCGACTCGAACGTGATTTGTAATTCGTTCTCGCCGTCTTTGAGTGCGGTTTGGCCACTGAACACCATCGGTGTTTTGTGTGTGGGCCATTGGGCGCCATTGGGTGCGCCAATCAAACCGGACTGTGCCAAATACACACGCTCTTGGCTGTTGTCCATCAACACCACGTTGCTGCCCGAGCGGTGTGCGTCTTTGTGTTTGGACAATTCGGCCCTGACCAGACTTCCGCCTTCTGTGCTGAACTGCAACTTCAACACATCGGTTTCGACCTCGATGCGTTTCGCGCTTGTGTCGGTGGTGGTGGGACTGCCAGCGGTTTGCGGCAGCTGGGACGCAGGCGCAGGTGTGGCTGTGTTCGGGGGTGTTGCCACGGTCGCCTGCGGCGGGGTTGCGGCCGTGGGCATGGGCTGAGGGAAGAACGTGGGTTTTTTGCCCTGGCTGATTTGCCACTGGTCCCACAACATGACCAATGAAAATCCAAAAACAACCCAAAGTATGGTGCGGCGAATGTCGTTCATGGCGAAGTTGACTCAGAAGAAGAAGGTGAAATGCGCTGGCGAAACAACACACCAGAAGAAAATTCGACCGGCCCTTGCGGCACCGGGTCATGGCCACCGTCACACCAAGGGTGGCAACGCGCAATGCGCTTAAAGATCAGATAGCTGCCCTTGGCTGCGCCGTGCATGGCCAATGCCTGAACCCCATAAGCCGAACAAGTCGGGGTGAATCGACACGCCGAGCCCAGCCAAGGACTCAAAAACAAACGGTAGGCTTTGATCAACAGGATCAAAAAACGGCTCATGGTGTGTGCTGTGCCTTGTCAAACAGTTGCTGCAACTCTGTACGCACCGCAGATTTCAACGCCAGCGACGTGGCACTTGGAAACAACTGTGTGTCAAACGTCTTTCGCAGCCTGACCACCGCATCACTGGTGGTGGGGTGCCATTGGCGGTGCGCTGCCAAGGCGTAAATTTGGCGCTTGATGGTGTTGCGTGTCACGGCGCGTTTTGCCCATCGCTTGGGAACCACGGCACCGATACGGTTGTGCGTGGCGGGTGTTTTGATGTGCAGCGCGAAATGCGCCGTGCTGGCATAAATACCTGCCCCCATGACCGCGTCAAAGTCTGTTTTTTGGGTAATGCGGATCACACCCACGCTCACAGCATGCTTAGGCCGCGGAGATGGACCGCTCAGACAGCCAACCGTTTGCGACCTTTGGCGCGTCTTGCGTTGATAACCGCACGTCCACCGCGGGTTTTCATGCGAACCAAAAAGCCATGGGTACGTGCACGGCGTGTTTTAGAGGGTTGGTAAGTACGTTTCATGGTCTGTCTTTCAGATTCAAAATCTCTGGGTCAAAGGTAAACCGTGCATTATCTCTGTTTTTCACCCGTCCCCGTTGAAAATATGCTTTGTTGGTGATGCTTTACCCCAGAAATCCCTTGTGCTGGTTCAAAATACTGCCGTTCTGTGGATAAATTTTTGCTAAAGTACATGCCATGCCTTTATTCTCCCCTTCTATCCACAGTTTGCGCTACTTGCGTTCGCGGACATGACGCAGTCCACGGCTCCTGCAGAATCTAACGACGCGGGTCAGGCGTTATGGCAGTCTTGTATCGACTTATTGGCCCAGGAATTGCCCGAACAACAGTTCATCACCTGGATCAAACCGCTGCAGGCCACGGTTTCTGATGATTTTTCAAAATTGACGCTGGTAGTGATCAACCGCTTCAAGCTGGATTGGATCCGCGCCCAATATGCCGCCCGCATCAGCGCACTGCTCAACCAGCTCTACGGACAACCGATCCAGCTCGATTTTGCGTTGAGCGCCAAAGCGCCGATCGCCAAAACTTTGCCAACCCGAGCGCCTGTCGATTCCGAGGAATTCTCGGGGGTACTGGCCGCGTCTCCTACCGATGGCGCGCTCAACGGATTCAAAAACCGGCTCAACAGCAGCTTGTGCTTTGACACGCTGGTCGAAGGCACGGCCAACCGCATGGCCAGGGCTGCTGCCATGCATGTGGCCAATGTCCCCGGACAGTTGTACAACCCGTTGTTCATTTACGGCGGCGTAGGCCTTGGCAAAACCCATTTGATGCATGCTGTCGGCAACCAATTGCTGCAAAACAAGCCCGATGCCAAGGTGCTCTATATCCACGCCGAGCAGTTCGTGTCTGACGTGGTCAAAGCCTACCAACGCAAAACCTTTGACGAATTCAAGCAACACTATCACTCACTGGATTTGTTGTTGATCGACGATGTGCAATTTTTTGCCAACAAAGACCGCACGCAAGAAGAATTTTTCAACGCCTTTGAAGCATTACTGGCCAAAAAATCCCACATTGTGATGACCAGCGACACCTATCCCAAGGGGCTGGCAGACATTGATGAGCGCTTGACCTCACGTTTTGACTCCGGGTTGACCGTGGCCATCGAACCGCCAGAACTGGAA
>JALRAA010000283.1 GCA_023262645.1 Burkholderiaceae bacterium | reverse complement strand
GTACTCGGGAAGAGACGGTTGCATGCACGGGAGCATGTGGTCCTGGGTGCTCCCAGTGAGTCTTGGCGCTGTGAATACACACCAAAATAGACGGCCAAGAAGTGATGATGGTTCCGAAAAACACCAACACAAACGCAAAAAGAAAAGAGTCCAGTGTTTCGTCAAAACCTTGTGATAGCAGTGTTTGAGCGTGTTTGAAATGATTGAAAGTTTGAATCATTGAAACACTGATCCATAAGGAAAACAGCAAGACGCCGATCACGAGGGCACCATGGATAAGCGTGGTTCTGGACAGGCGGTATTGATGGATCTGAGCCCTGGCCACTCGAAAATAAAACCCCCAAGCCATGATCCACAGTACGGCGATCCACTCGATCCAAAACAATGACCCAACCGAGTGGGGCGAATGTACGATCCAATCACGATGAGACCAATACAGAAATGTTAGCGTGACAGGCAGTCCAAAAAACCAAGCGGCTATCCAGACAAGTATCCATTTGAAAAATTTCATATCTAAAAAAATTACATTTAAGTTCTCATAATTTTATATTCATCAACATTTAATTATTCAAATGGGCTGTCGTGGATAATGCTTTCATGAGCGGCAATACTTTTGGAACACTTTTCACCGTCACCAACTTTGGTGAATCCCACGGACCAGCCATCGGCTGTGTCATCGATGGTTGCCCGCCGGGCTTGGTCTTGAGCGAAACGGATATTCAGCACGACTTAGACCGCCGACGCCCAGGCACCAGCAGACATGTCACCCAGCGCCAAGAACCAGACCAAGTGCAAATTCTGAGTGGTGTCTACCAAGGTGTCACCACCGGCGCGCCGATCGCCTTGTTGATTCAAAACACCGACCAGCGCAGCCAAGACTACAGCGACATCTTGCAAACTTTTCGCCCAGGGCATGCCGACTACACCTATTTGCAAAAGTACGGTGTGCGCGACCCGCGAGGTGGTGGTCGCTCTTCCGCCCGACTGACTGCACCCACGGTGGCTGCAGGTGCGGTTGCCAAAAAATGGTTGCTGGAAAAATTCGGCACCACCTTCAAAGGTTGCATGACCCAATTGGGCGAGCACCCAATTGGTTTTGAAGACTGGGCGCATGTACCGAACAACCCGTTTTATGCAGCCATTGCAGACGTGAGTCACTTGGAACAGTACATGGACAGTTTGCGCAAATCCGGTGACTCTTGCGGTGCGCGTATTCGTGTCGTGGCGCAAGGCATGCCCGTCGGTTTGGGTCAACCCATATATGACCGTTTGGACGCCGATATCGCCTACGCCATGATGGGATTGAATGCCGTCAAAGGGATCGAAATCGGCGCGGGTTTTGCCAGTGTGGCGCAACGCGGATCCACCCACGGTGACAGTCTTTCCCCGCAAGGCTTTATGCAAAACAACGCAGGTGGCGTACTGGGTGGCATCAGCACCGGACAGGATCTGGACGTGAGCATTGCCATCAAACCCACCAGTTCCATAATGACACCGCGTGACACCATCAACAGTGCCGGTGAGGCCACGCAGGTGCAAACCAAAGGTCGCCACGACCCTTGTGTAGGCATACGCGCGACACCCATTGCCGAGGCTTTGCTGGCGCTGGTCGTCATGGACCATGCATTGCGCCACCGCGCGCAATGCGCGGATGTGGTGATGCCACTGCCGCCGATTCCCGCCAAACGCAGCGATTGATCCCATGAACTCTGTCTCAGCGCCGCGTGTCACGCGGCGTCAACTGGTGCCTTTTGCTGCCTTATCAGCAAGCTATTTCGCACACATTGGGTTTTTCAATCCTTATTTGCCGCTGTGGCTCAAGCACCTTGGCTTGAGCTTATGGATGATCGGTTTGCTCACCTCTATGCAAGCCTTCACCCGCGTTTTTGCCCCCTATATCTGGGGTTGGTTGAGTGACCGCAACGGTGCACGCGTGCCGTTGATGCGTTGGTGCGCGGGCATGGCTTTGTTGTTCTCGCTGGGTTTGTTGTTGCATCCCTCGCCTTGGTGGTTGGCTGCCGTGTTGTTTGGCATGTTCATACACACCAGCGCCATGATGCCGATGAGCGAGGCCGCGATGGCGCATTTGGTCAGCCACATGGGGACATTGGATGTGCGCCGTTATGGGCGCATTCGCTTATGGGGCTCGGTGGGTTTTTTGGTCACGGTATTTGCCTCGGGTGCATGGTTTGAGTCCCAGGGCATGTCGGGATTTCCTTTTTGGGCGGTTCTGACTTTGGTGGCCGTCAACATCAGTTGTTGGAGCTTGCCAGATGCCCGTGAAGCCGTGACCCATGTGCAGGGCCAAGCGGGATTTTGGCAAGTCTTGAACCAGCCGCACAGTCGCTGGTTTTTTGCAACCTTGTTTTTCCATGTGTTGTCGCATGTCTCCATCTACACCTTCTTTTCTTTGTACCTCGATGAATTGGGTTATGGCAAAGACATGATCGGCGTGTTGTGGGCGGTGTCTGTGGTGGTGGAAATCATGGGCTTTTTCACCCAGAGCAAATGGCTGCACTGGTTGAGTTTGCCAACCTGGTTATGCGTATGTACCGGTGTGATGGTGTTGCGCATGGGCATGACGGCTTTTTATGCGCCGGTGTTGCCCGTGTTGTTGCTGGCGCAGTGTCTGCATGTGTTCACTTTCGCTGTGCAACACACGGTCAGTATTGCTTGGTTATCGCAGC
>JALRAA010000282.1 GCA_023262645.1 Burkholderiaceae bacterium | reverse complement strand
AAGTCCTCCGGAATCAGTGTGCGGACCTCGGGATTGGCGATGTTGATCGGTTTCTGGCATGCTGCAAGCCGGCTGGGCGCAACAACAGCATGCGCGTGGGGATGCCTTGTATGGATTGCCGGCAGACATGGACCAGCTTGAAGGCTGGATCGTCAACGCATGACCGATGCGGTGTTTGCCCAGGCGTTGCAAACACCGCGCATGTGGTTGCGTTGTCCGATGCCCGGAGAAGGCGTTGGGTTGTACCAAGCTGTCGCGTCCACCTTGGACCAATTGCGCCAATGGCCCGACTCGCTGCCTTGGGCGCAACAACCGCAATCAGCCGATATGTCTGAAGATTATTGCCAGACCTGTTATGCCTCTTGGGTGATGGGCTTGCGATGGCCGTTGTTGATGTGGGACACCGACAGCGGTCAATTGGTGGGCAGCTTGGGGTTTCATCGCCTAGACCACGACAACCACACGTGGGAATTGGGGTATTGGTGTTGCCGAACTTTTCAGGGGCAAGGTCGCACCGTTGAAGCGGTACAAACACTGACCGCCTATGTGCGGCAACATTGGCCCCATGTGCGCATGCTGTGCCGAATTGACGCCCGCAACACGGCCAGCATCAAGGTGGCGCTCAAGTCAGGGTTTGTGTGTGAAACACAAGAAGCGTTGTCATCTGACAGCGGCGGGTATGTGCAAGTGCAGCACTATGTGCTGGGGCGGTGACTGCAAACCGGGCAGTCGGTTTGGCGCTGTAAGCGCATTTCGGTCCAGCTCAAATCGTGACCATCGAGCAATTGCAAGCGCCCCGCCAAAGAGCCACCGATATTCGCCAGCAACTTGAGGGCCTCGGCGGCTTGCAAACTGCCAATCACACCCACCAAAGGCGCGAGCACACCCATGGTGGCACAGCTCACTTCCTCTGGCGCGTCATCCGGTGGAAACACGCAGGCATAGCAGGGCGACAGCGGTTGGCGTGCGTCGTACGTGGTGAGTTGTCCGTCAAACCGTATCACCGCACCGCTGACCAAGGGCACGGCATGGGCCACGCAGGCGGCGTTCAATGCATGTCGGGTGGCGAAGTTATCGGTGCAGTCCAACGCCACGTCCACTTGGGCAACTTGTTGGTGTAACCAATGGGCGTCGGCGCGTTCAGCAAACACTTGGACATCGATCTCGGGGTTGAGCGCCAACATGGACAGCCGCGCTGAGACCACTTTTGGCTGATCAATACGGGCAGTGGTGTGGGCGATTTGACGCTGCAAATTGGTGAGATCCACCCGATCGTGGTCCACCAAGGTGATGCGTCCGACCCCAGACGCTGCCAAATACAGCGCTGCTGCACTGCCCAAACCGCCTGCACCAACGACGAGTGCATGGCTGTTGAGCAGCTTTTCTTGACCGGTGTCCCCTAACTCATTGAGCAGGATATGGCGCGAATAACGCAGCAGCTGGGCGTCATTCACCCCTTACTGTTCCTTTTTTTCCATCGGACGCTCGGTCTGGGTCTTGCTGATTTTGACCGGCTGGCGTTTCAAATGGTTGAGCGCCTGTTGCAATTGGAAGTCTTCAGCGCTGCCGAACTCAGGTGTTTTGCGTTCTGCCGCAGGCTTTTTGGATTCTTCTTCCAAACGCTTGAGTGCTTCTTCACGGGCTTTTTCGCGGCCTGGGTCTTTCACTTCAGCGCCTTGACCACTGTTGAGGTGTTTTTCCAAATCGGCTTCGCGGGTGCGCAAGGCGGCGTAAGGGCTGCCTTCAGGGGTGTCGTCGACCACCAAGTCAGGAACAATGCCTTTGGCTTGGATCGATCTTCCGCTGGGGGTGTAGTAACGGGCGGTCGTGATTTTGAGAGCCGTGTCTGCACCGAGTTGGCGAATGGTTTGGACCGAGCCTTTGCCAAAAGTTTGGCTGCCTAACAGCACCGCGCGTTTGTGGTCTTGCAATGCGCCTGCCACGATTTCGCTGGCAGAGGCTGAACCTTCATTGACCAGCACCACCAAAGGCACTTTTTTGTAGAAGTTTTGGGTTTTGTTGGCCAAGTTGCTCACCGTGTCTTGACCGCCACGGCGCAGATAAAAGTCGGGCGCTGCCTTGAACGTGAATTTGCTTTCTTCCAACTGGCCGTTGGTGGACACCACGGTGACGTTGTCAGGCAAAAACACAGCTGAGATCGCCACAGCAGCGTCGAGCAAGCCGCCCGGGTCATTGCGCAAATCAAGCACCAAGCCCTTCATTTTGGGGTCTTGTTTGTAGAGTTCTTCGAGTTTGCGGGTCAGGTCGTCGACCGTGCGTTCTTGGAATTGGCTGACACGCACCCAGCCAAAACCGTTTTCGATCATCTTGCTTTTGACACTGACTGTTTTGATTTCTTCACGCAAGATAGTGACCGTGAAGGTACGGCTTTCATCTTTGCGGAACACCGTCAGGACCACTTTGGTATTGGGTTCGCCGCGCATGCGTTTGACCGCATCGTTCATCGACAAACCTTTGACAAACACATCGTCAATTTTGGTGATGAGGTCGTTGGTTTTGAGGCCTGCACGGTCTGCAGGGGAGCCCTCGATGGGTGACACCACCTTGACAACACCTTCTTCTTGGGTGATTTCAATGCCGACACCGACAAAGCGGCCGGTGGTGCCTTCACGGAATTCTTTGAATGTTTTTTTGTCGTAGTACTGGGAGTGCGGGTCCAAACTTGCGACCATACCTGTGATGGCGTCACTGATGAGTTTC
>JALRAA010000281.1 GCA_023262645.1 Burkholderiaceae bacterium | reverse complement strand
TACCTGATGGTGGACATGGCGCATTACTCGGGATTGATCGCTGGCGGCGCCTACCCCAACCCCGTGCCCTACGCCGATGTGGTCACCTCCACCACGCACAAAAGCTTGCGCGGCCCGCGTGGCGGCATCATCTTGACGAACAACGAAGAGATGGCCAAAAAAATCAACAGCGCTGTGTTCCCGGGCATGCAAGGCGGCCCCTTGATGCACGTGATCGCTGGCAAAGCCACTGCGTTTCACGAGGCGCTGCAACCCGCATTCAAGAGCTATCAGCAACAGGTGTTGCTCAACGCCGATACGCTGGCCAAGACCTTGGTCGAACGCGGTCTGCGAATCGTCAGTGGCCGCACCGAAAGCCATGTCATGTTGGTCGATTTGCGTGCCAAAGGCATCACTGGCAAAGCGGCTGAATTGGCGTTGGGCCAAGCCCATATCACTTGCAACAAAAACGGCATACCCAATGACCCGGAAAAACCGATGGTCACCAGCGGTATCCGCTTGGGCACACCTGCCATGACCACGCGTGGTTTTGGCCAAGAGCAAGCCCGCATGACAGCACACCTGATTGCAGATGTGCTGGAAGCGCCGCAAGACGCCGCACACATTGCCAAAGTCCGCGCCAAAGTGGCCGAATTGGTGGCGCCATTTCCCGTTTACGGGGAGACCGTGCTGCACCCTTGAGACTGGTGCACTGCTGAGTCAGTGAGAAGTTTTTTCAATGCAGTTCCGAAGTTTTTTTATTTTCAAAGGGAGTTCACATGGCTGGTCGTAACTTTTTATTTGTCCCCGGTCCCACCAACGTACCCGAGCGCATCCAACGCGCCATGATGGTTTCGATGGAAGACCACCGTTCTCCGAATTTCCCCCACCTGACACACACCATCATGGCGGGACTCAAGGACATCTTCCGCTCGAAGCTGGGCACACCTTTCATCTTCCCGTCATCGGGCACCGGTTGCTGGGAAGCCGCACTCACCAACACCTTGTCGCCCGGTGACAAAGTGCTGGCTGCGCGTTTCGGCCAGTTCAGCCATTTGTGGATCGACATGTGTCAGCGTCTCGGTTTGGATGTGCACATTGTGGAATGCGAATGGGGCACGGGCGTTCCTTTGCAGCAGTTCGCTGACATTTTGAAAAACGATACCCAACACCAATTCAAAGCTGTGTTGGCTTGCCATAACGAAACCGCCACCGGTGTCACGTCTGACATCGCCGGTGTTCGCGAAGCTTTGGACGATGCATCGCATCCTGCGCTGTTGTTTGTCGATTGCGTGTCTTCTTTGGGTTGCATCGATTTCCGTTTCGATGAATGGGGCGTGGACATGGCTGTCAGTGGCTCGCAAAAAGGCCTGATGCTGCCAGCGGGTCTGGGCATTTTGTGCGTCAGCCCCAAGGCATTGGCGATGCACAAAACCGCCACTTTGCGCCGTGCTTATTTCGATTTGCAAGACATGTTGCAAAGCAATGCAACGGGCTACTTCCCTTACACGCCTGCGCTGCCCCTGATGTACGGCTTGATCGAATCCATGAAGATGATTCAAGAAGAAGGCTTGGACAACGTGTTTGCCCGCCACCATTATTTGGCAGAAGGGGTGCGCGCTGCGGTCACGCAAGGTTGGCAACTCAAACTGTGTGCTGCCGAAGCCAAATGGCATTCAGACACCGTCACCGCAGTGATGCTGCCCGCGGGTATTGCAGGCACTGAGGTCATTGCCCGCGCTTATCGCCGCTACAACCTGTCTTTGGGTGGTGGCTTGTCCAAGGTTGCTGGCAAGCTGTTTCGCATCGGCCACTTGGGCGACATGAACGAAGTGCATTTGATGGCCGCCATCAGTGGCGCCGAAATGGCTATGTTGGACTGTGGCGTGAATGTGCAGCCTGGCAGCGGTGCCGCTGCTGCTGGCAATTATTGGCGTCAACATGCCGCACCTGCGGGATTGGGCGCTCCAGTGATCAACAAGGACGAGCATGCAAAACATAGTCTTTCTGGACAGGCAATCGTTAAGGGCTGAACTGCGCGCGCCTTCGTTCGCGCACGCATGGACCGAGCATGTGCAAACCCGTCCCGACCAAGTGGTCGAGCGTTTGCAACATGCCACGGTCGCCATCACCAACAAGGTTCCAATCCGGCGCGACACGCTCGCCCAGTTACCGAACCTGAAATTGATTGCCATGGCCGCCACCGGCTATGACGTGATCGATGTGGATGCGTGTCGCGAACGCGGTGTGGCGGTGGCCAACATCCGCAACTATGCGGTGCATACGGTTCCCGAGCATGCATTCGCATTGATATTTGCGCTGCGGCGCAACTTGATCGCTTACCGCGATGACGTGCTCAATGGCCGCTGGCAAACCGAAACCCAGTTTTGCTTTTTTGATCACCCGATCCAAGATTTGCACGGCAGTACGCTGGGCATTTTTGGCGAAGGCGTGCTCGGCCAAGCCACCGCAAACATCGCGCGGGCGCTGGGCATGAAGGTGTTGTTCGCTGACCATGCGCCGCCGAAAGCGCCTGGGGTGGACTTTGTGCCACCAGAACAGGTGTTTGCCGAGTCCGACATCATCAGCTTGCACTGCCCGCTGACACCGGCTTCGCGGCATTTCATTGGCATGCCGCAATTGCAGCAAATGAAGCGCAGCGCTTTGCTGATCAACACCTCTCGGGGTGGACTGGTGGACGAGCAAGCGCTCAAGCAGGCCTTAGAAACCGGCGTGATCGCGGGTGCTGGCTT
>JALRAA010000280.1 GCA_023262645.1 Burkholderiaceae bacterium | reverse complement strand
AACTCTTGCGAAAATTCTGGCTTGTTGACAGAGACTTGCTCAGTAGAACCGCTGTTCGAAGTCACATCCAATCACCATTGCCCTGTGTTGGGCATGCTGGCCCAAGGCTCTTGCACAGGCAATGGTTGGCCGACTTGCAACAATTCGACAGATATGTTGTCAGGTGAACGCACAAAGGCCATGTAGCCGTCCCTCGGGGGTCTCAAAATGGTGACACCGTGCTGCTGAAGTCGCTCGCAGGTGGCGTAGATATTGTCAACAGCGTAAGCGAGGTGACCAAAATTGCGTCCACCTTGTAATGTTTCGGGGTCCCAGTTGTAGGTCAATTCGACCTGCGCTTGGCTGTCACCCGGAGCCGCTAAAAATACCAATGTAAATCGCCCTGAAGGCACTTCTTTTGAACGCAAAACTTCAAGGCCCAATGCATCGCGGTAAAAGTGAAGCGATGCTTCCAAGTCGGTCACACGAACCATGGTGTGTAAATAACGCATGCCAATTTCCCATGTCTGAATTTGCAAACTTTAACGCAAATTGACGCAGACTTACCGCCAAACTCCAACATGTCTCCACACAGAACGCCTACCCATGCACGGGCTTAGCTTTTTTATGAAACGGATTTGTCCATGGCAGCGCGCAAGGCCAAGGTGGCAATATCTTCTAACCATGCGAAATCCATGTGTGCATGTGCTTCACAAAAAAACCAAGGCTCTCTTGAATCAGGCTCAAGCATCACACCTCGACTGATCAGCTCCCAAGCGAACAGGTTGTACAACTGGCTATCGGTCTTGCGCCAATCGCGGTAGGTTTGCGGAACATGTGGGGTGAAATGTATGCCCAGCATAGAAGGCGGCCCCGCAAATGCATGCGCCAAACCGGCACGCGTGAACACCCGCGACAACAACGATTTGACCTGCTCGCCCGCTTGATGAACAGTGTGCAATGCCTGCGTGTCAGACAAGATAGCCAAGGTGGCTTGCGCTGCGCTCAAGCCAATCAAATTGGCGGTATAGGTGCCTCCATGCACCACTGCACCGCGCTGCGATCCCACCACGTCCATCACATCCGCACGGCCACCGAAAGCGGCCACCGGATACCCATTGCCCATGGCCTTGGCATAGGTGGTGAGATCCGCATGAATGCCATACAACGCCTGAGCACCGCCTTTGTCGACACGAAAACCAGACTTGACCTCATCAATCAACAACAAGGTGCCGTGTTCATCACACAAATCACGCAAACGTTGTAACCACTGCTGTGAAGCAGAAATGCTGCCCGCGTTTCCGATGATGGGCTCTAAAAGCACACAGGCAAGTTGCTCGCCACGCCAACGAAAAATATGTTCAAGTGCCTCGTGATCATTAAGCCCGATGATGTCGACCAGGTCCCGGGTTTTCGCAGGTATGCCTGCGCCAAACGGAATCACTGATGGCGCATGGATATCACCCAACTGCCAGTTTTCAATGTCTGACTTCCACATCAGTTCGTCGTACAAACCATGGAAACCACCTTCGACCATGACGATGCGTTCGCGCTTGGTGAAACCACGCGCAGTTCGCACCGCCCCCATCACAGCTTCTGTTCCGGAATTGGCAAAACGCATTTTTTCAATCTGCGGACACAGGGCTTTGATTTGCTTGACCACTTCCGTATCCAGTGCAGTCGCAAAACCTGTCAACGTTCCTGAGCTTTGAATTTGTCGGATGACAGCGCTGTCCACTCTTTCATCTTGGTAACCCAAAATGATCGGGCCATACCCCAGTCGAAAATCGACATAGGTTTTGCCGTCGCTGTCGATCAACTGGCAGCCCTTGGCATGTTTGACAAAAACGGTTTTGTCATCGCCCCAATAACGGTAGTTCTCTGCCACGCCTTGCGGCATGTGCAAATGCGCTTCCTTCATCAATTGCGACTGGTTCATCTTCAGCACGCCTAAACAGGTTCTGGTCGCAGGTAATGACCTACTTGGTCCTCTAGCAACTTCACCACATGCAACTCTGCGGCTTGTGGCCCGTACACGGCTTGGGCTTTTTCAAACAATGCAAGCACGTGTGATCCCATCGGAAGTTGGTAGCCTTGCGAATTCGCAATGTCGTTTATCAATCCCAAGTCTTTACAACACAAGGCCAATGAAAAACTGGGGTCGTAATGGCCTGCGAATATGGAAGGCACATCATGCTCTGCAACCCAACTGTTGCCGGCACTCGATTTGATCGCCTCCCAAACAGTGTTCAGAGGAATATCCGCCTTGGCGCCCAACATCAAGGCCTCGCCGATGGTTGCTGCACTGACAAACCACAACAGATTGGTGAGTAACTTCACCGTCGCACCGTTACCAGCCTTACCCACATGGAATATTTTTTCGCCGATCACATTGAAAATAGGTTTGTGGGTTTCAAATGCAGTCAAGGAGCCGCCTACAAAAATGGACAGTCTTCCCAACGCAGCAAAGTCGACAGCATTGGTCACAGGCGCTTCTAAATAATGGACGCCGTTTTTTTCGGCCAAAGCCACCAATTGCTGAATCAACGCCACAGAGCTGGTGGTGGTGTCAATCACCGTGGTGCCTTGGCCAAGCATGTTCAACATACCTTCTTCACCAAGCATGACTTGCGCCACTTGCGTCGGCCCGGGCAAGGACACCATCACGACGTCTACATCGGTGACTGCCGCTCGCAAACTGCTCGCCACATGCGCGCCAGCCTGTTGCAAATGGGAGGTTTTGGCAGGATCAATAT
>JALRAA010000027.1 GCA_023262645.1 Burkholderiaceae bacterium | reverse complement strand
CCTATGTCTGCCTTGAAGATATAGAAGAAATACTAACTGCCCATATCCTTGGTGGACAAGTTGTTGAAAGACTTGTGCTCAATAAGTAATCGATTTGGAGCTGAGTAACGCTTGATGTAAATTTATAATTGACGGCATTGGTCAGCACCGGAATATTTGACGACCCCACAAGGGTCGTTTTTTTTGGCTACTGGCGTTTCCGCGGGTGCTTGTTCCGGTCTTAAGATGGCGTTTTTTGACTGACGACACAAGACCATGAGCCTGCTGTTCACCCCGATTCAACTCCACTCACCGCGCGGCGCATTGACTTTACCCAACCGTATCGTGGTGGCCCCAATGTGCCAATATGCCTGCCACTTGGATGGCAAAGCCAACGATTGGCATTTGATGCATTGGGGCAATTTGCTCAACAGCGGCGCAGGCGTGTTCATGATCGAGGCCACTGCAGTCACCGCGCAAGGTCGCATCACGCCCAACTGCCTTGGCCTATGGGACGACGCCACGGCCAACGCATTGGCCGATACCTTGGCCAGGGCTCGCAAACTGGCGCCGCCCATGCCAGTGTGTTTACAAATCGCACACGCTGGCCGCAAGGGTTCAAGCGCGCAACCTTGGCACGGCGGCATGTTGATCCCCAAAGAAAACGGCGGATGGGACACCGTCGCGCCTTCGCCCATCCATTTGCTCGATGGCGAAGAGCCACCGCATGAAATTGACGCCGCAGGTTTATTGTCCATTGAACAAGCGTTTGTGCATGCTGCCCAACGCGCCCAAGCCATGGGTTTAGACATGTTGGAATTGCACGGTGCGCATGGTTATTTGTTGCACGAGTTTTTATCGCCGATCGCCAACCAACGCCAAGACAACTATGGTGGCAGCTTCGCCAACCGCACTCGATTCCCCCTGCAAGTTTTCAAGGCGGTGCGTAAAGTGTTTGATGGCGTGTTGGGCATGCGTTTGTCCGCCAGCGACTGGATTGATGGCGGATGGAATCTGGAAGAAACCACAGAGCTGACCAGCCTGCTCAAACAGGCTGGCGCCAATTTCATCCATGTGTCCTCGGGTGGCATTTCTCCGCAACAAAAAATTGCGATTGGCCCGGGCTACCAAGTGCACTTTGCCAAGCACATCAAACACGCGGTGGGTTTGCCAACGATTGCCGTGGGCTTGATCACCGAACCACAACAAGCCGAGGCGGTATTGCAAGCGAATGAAGCCGACATGGTGGCTTTGGGCCGCAGTTTTTTGTATAAGCCGCGGTGGGGTTGGGAAGCCGCCGCCGCATTGGGCGGCAAGGTACAAGCCACCTCGCAATATTGGCGCAGCCTGCCTCGCGAAGCTGCGGGCATTTTTGGCGACGCCAAGATCGGAATGCGCTAGAAAACCGGCGCGTTTTGTAAGCCTTCACGCACGGTGGGATAGCGCAACTTCAGGCGCAATTCTGTTTTCAAACGCTGGTTGTCCATGCGACGCGATTCACCCATGAAGCTCAGTGTCATGGCGGGCAATGCGGTTTGCGCTTGCGCTCGGCTGATGCGAGGCGGTCTTGGCAACTGCCACAGGTCTGCAGCCCAGTCCATGTAGTCGCCCATCAACATGTCGCTGTCGTCGCTGACATGAACCACGCGTAACGCACGTCCGCGCCACACTGAAAGCACTGTGGCCCTCGCCAAATCATCGGCATGCACATGGTTGGTGTAAACATCATCAGCGGCTTGCAACACTGGCGTGCCACGTTGCAGACGTTCTTTGGGCGTACCACCTTCACGGTCAAGTGCATAAATACCCGGAATACGCAAAACACTGACACGTGTGCCAACGCGCTTGCCAAAGGCTTGTAACCATCGCTCGGCATCCACCCTGCGTTGCGCCCGCTCTGTGACGGGGTTCAAGCGTCGCGTCTCGTCAATCCATGCGCCCCCACAATCTCCATAGACACCACTGGTTGATCCATAAACCCAAGCCACCGGAGGACTGCGCAACACCAAGGCCTGAATCAGCGCACGTGTACGCGGATCTGTACTGCCTTGCAGAGGTGGAGGGGCCATGTGCACCACATGGGTGGCCACGCCTGCCAATCGCCGCAAAGAGGCGGCATCGTCCAAATTACCCAGCAGCGGCACGATACCCCGCTGCTGCAATACGGGCACTCGCGCGGGACTGCTGGTCAGCGCATACACACGTGCTGACGACATCAACCCAGATGCAGCACGCAAACCCACATCGCCGCAACCCACGATCAATACACGCGGTCGGCGAAAGCGCGCTGGCAATGCGCCCAAGGGCATTTGGTTTGAAGGCAAAATCCAGTCTTTCGTTGTTCACACCAAACCCGAGGATAACAAGCATGGCGTTTCAAGTCTTGGTGCAACCCAGTGGCCGTTCTTTCACCGTTGACGCAGGCGAAACATTGTTGAGCGCAGGCATACGGCAAGGTATCGGCATGCCCTACGGTTGCAAAGACGGTGCATGTGGTTCGTGCAAATGCCAAAAAGTCTCTGGCGAAATCCATTTGGATGCTTACCAAGCCAAAGCGTTGTCAGAGTCCGAATTGGCCCAAGGCATGGTGTTGACTTGCCGTGCCACTGCGCTGAGTGATGTGGTGCTCGAGTCCAGACAAGTCACCCGAGCCGACGCATTTCCCATTCGCAAAATGCCGGTACGTGTCGCTTCGATGGAAAAACTCTCGCACGACGTGATGCGTATCAGTTTGCAATTGCCATCCACAGAAAACATGCAGTTCCATGCTGGCCAATATGTGGAGTTTTTATTGCGCGATGGTTCGCGCCGCGCTTATTCCATGGCGAATGCGCCACACACTTTGGTCGCTGGTGCGCCGATCATCGATTTGCACATACGGCATATGCCCGGCGGCAAATTCACCGACCATGTGTTTGGCGCGATGAAGGAAAAAGAGATCCAACGCATTGAGGCGCCATTCGGCAGTTTTTATTTGCGCGAAGACAGCGAATTGCCCATGGTCTTACTGGCCTCCGGCACGGGTTTTGCGCCGATCAAAGCCTTGATAGAACACATGCAACACCGCCAGATAAAACGTCCTGCCTATCTGTATTGGGGCGGTCGACGGCCCACCGATTTGTACATGCACGATTGGGTCATGGCCCAATGCCAACACATGCCGCATTTGCAATATGTGCCCGTCGTGTCAGATGCTTTGCCAGAAGACCATTGGCAAGGCCGAACAGGTTTTGTGCATGCGGCTGTGTTGCAAGATATTCCTGATTTGTCGGGCTACCAGGTGTACGCCTGTGGTGCCCCCGTGGTGATAGATGCCGCACAGCGAGACTATTCCCAGCACGGTTTATCGGCTGACGCGTTTTTTGCAGACTCCTTCACGAGTGAAGCAGACAAGCGCTAAGTTTTTTTCGCCTGTGCATTTTTCTGTCGCAGCAAACGCATTTTTTCCGCGATTTTGATTTCCAATCCCCGCTCAACCGGTTCATACAACACTGGTGGCGTCATGCCGTCTGGCCAATAGCTTTCCCCGGCGGCAAACGCATCTGGTTCGTCGTGGGCATAACGATAGCCTTTGCCATGCTCCAGTTCTTTCATCAAACGCGTGGGCGCATTGCGCAAATGCATGGGTACCGGGCGTGTGCTATCGGCTTTGATCAAGCGGCGAACCTGGTTATAGGCCTTGTACACCGCATTCGATTTGGGCGCCACCGCCAAATACACCACGCATTCGGCCAACGCCAATTCACCTTCTGGCGAACCGAGTCGCTCATACACCTCTGCAGCATCCAAAGCCAGACGCAGTGCACGCGGATCGGCCAAACCAATGTCTTCGGCCGCCATGCGTATCATGCGGCGCGCCATGTATTTTGGGTCTGCACCGCCGTCCAGCATGCGCACCAACCAGTACAAGGCGGCATCAGGGTCGGAGCCGCGAACAGATTTGTGCAACGCGCTGATGCTGTCGTAAAACTGATCGCCACCTTTGTCGTAACGACGCATGCGCTCGCCCAGCACTTGCATCAACCATGCGTCACTGACCCGCGTCAATGATTCGCGTTGTGCCGCCACGGCCAAGGTTTCTAAAGTATTGAGCAATCGCCTGGCGTCACCGTCTGCATACGCTATCAACCGCGCCAAAGCATCTGCATCCAATGCGGGCACGGCTTGGATAGCCAGCGCTTTGTCCACAATTTGCGCCAAGTCGGCGTCACTGAGCGGCTGCAACACATACACCGCTGCTCTTGATAACAACGCAGAATTGACTTCAAACGAAGGGTTTTCTGTGGTGGCGCCAATGAATGTGAACAAACCCGATTCCACATGCGGCAAAAAAGCATCTTGCTGGCTTTTGTTGAACCGATGCACCTCATCGACGAACACAATGGTGCGCTTATGTGCGGATGAGTCTCTGGCGATCTGCGCCAATTCAACCGCTTCGCGGATGTCTTTGACACCCCCCAGCACTGCGCTGATGGCTATAAATTGCGCATCGAACGCATCTGCCATCAATCGCGCTATGGTGGTTTTGCCCACGCCGGGCGGACCCCACAACACACAACTGTGCGGTTGCCCCGATTCAAAAGCCACACGCAAGGCCTTGCCCTCGCCCAAAATATGCTGTTGTCCCACCACATCCGACAAGGTTTGCGGCCGCAACCGCTCGGCCAGCGGTGTGTGAAAGTTGGGCTCAGTCAGTGACGGCACCAGTGGGCCTCAGGGCTGTATCACGTCTGCGCCTTTGGGCGGCACAAATTTGAACTGCGCCAACGTCAACTGTTTGGGATTGATGTCGGTTCGCTCAAATTTGATCAAAGAACGTGTCCCGAACACATCCAAAATATCCAACTGCGCCAACTGCACCGCATCCCCTTTGACACGCAACCCAATGCGCACACGTTGCAAACTGCTGTCGCTGGCATGCGGTGTGGCGGATACCCATTGCAAGCCCTCGGCATCCGGTTGCGCGAGCAAAACAAACTCTTTTTGCAGGCTGGTGACGTCGTTGGCCGAAGCAATCAAGGAAGCTGGGGTGGTGGCCAACGCTTGCAATTGATTGCGTTGTGTCACTTGGTTCAAATCTGCGTCGTACAGCCACACATATTGCCCATCCGCCACGATGTTTTGCACAAAAGGTTTGGCATAGTCAAAGCGAAACACCGTGGGCCGCACAAACGCAAATGTGCCTGAAGAGATTTTGGTTTTAGCGGGTCTGTTTTCTTTCGCAGGCGAAATCACTGTTTGCACAAAATCGGCCCGCATACTGCGCGTGGATTTCAAGAACAATGACAAGCTATCTACGCTGTCGGCCATCGCGACAGTGCAGCACAGCAGCGTGGCGAAGCCGAAAAATTTGCGAAAAATGGGTATCAACATACGCTGAAGAATGAACACATATAAAACTTCACACATGACCCGGTGCGTTGAAAGCTGGTCTGAACATGCGCAACCTTGGGTGCTGCCATTTATTCCTGCCGGGTTGGAACCAAAATTTCACGCTGCCCGTTGCTGCTCATGGCACTGACCATACCGGCTTTCTCCATGTCTTCCACCAAGCGTGCCGCGCGGTTGTAGCCGATTTTCAAATGTCGCTGTACCAATGAAATACTGGCTTTGCGGTTTTTCAAAACCACTTCAACCGCTTGATCGTACATCGGGTCTTTTTCGCTCGCGGTGTCCCCAAACAAATCGGGGCCACTGCTGTCACCCTCCACAGTCCCACCTTCAAGCAAGCCTTCGATGTAATTGGGCTCACCTTGCGTTTTCAAGTAGCTCACCACGCGGTGCACTTCTTCATCGCTGACAAATGCACCGTGCACACGAATAGGAAAACCTGTACCGCTTGGCAAATACAACATGTCTCCCATGCCCAGCAACGCCTCAGCGCCCATTTGGTCAAGAATGGTGCGGCTGTCGATCTTGCTGCTGACTTGGAATGCGATGCGGGTGGGAATATTGGCTTTGATCAATCCCGTGATCACGTCCACACTGGGTCGTTGGGTGGCCAAAATCAAATGGATACCCGCAGCGCGGGCTTTTTGCGCCAGGCGAGCAATCAATTCTTCGATCTTCTTGCCGACCACCATCATCAGGTCAGCCAGCTCGTCAATCACCACCACGATATGCGGCAGTCGCTCTAAAGGCTCGGGGTCATCGGGTGTCAGGCTGAACGGGTTGGGCAAACTGTGTCCTGCATCCTGCGCTTCTTCGATCTTGTGGTTGTAACCCGCCAAGTTACGCACACCGAGCTTGCTCATCAGTTTGTAGCGCCGCTCCATTTCTCCCACACACCAATTCAAGCCGTGGGCCGCTTGGCGCATGTCGGTCACCACAGGCGCCAGCAAATGCGGAATGCCTTCATACACGGACATCTCCAACATTTTGGGATCGATCATCAACAAGCGCACATCGCGCGCCTCGGCTTTGTAGAGCAGACTCAAAATCATGGCGTTGATACCCACCGATTTGCCCGAACCTGTCGTGCCCGCTACCAGCACATGCGGCATCTTGGCCAAGTCCGCCACGACCGGATGGCCACCGATGTCCTTGCCGAGTCCCATGGTGAGCATGGATTTGGCTTCGTTGTAAACCTCTGAACCCAAAATTTCACTCAAACGTATGGACTGGCGTTTCGCATTGGGCAACTCCAGTGCCATGAAATTCTTGCCAGGAATCGTCTCGACCACGCGAATAGACACCATACTGAGCGAGCGGGCCAAATCCTTGGCAAGGTTAACAATTTGCGAGCCTTTGACGCCCGTGGCAGGCTCAATTTCATAGCGTGTCACCACCGGGCCGGGGGCCGCAGCCAGCACCTTCACCTCGACACCGAAATCACGCAATTTTTTCTCGATCAAACGGCTAGTGAACTCGATGGTCTCGGCATCGACCGGATCGTGCTTGGCCTGTGAATCGTCCAACAAATCCACTTGCGGTAAACGTGAATCTGGCATGTCATTGAAAAGCGGCTTCTGCCTTTCGCGCGCCATGCGTTCGCTTTTGGGGGCTACCACGGGTTCTGGTTCCACCACGATTCGCACCGCGCGGGGCGTCATCTCTGCTGACTCGCCAAAGTCTGTGTGCATGTCCTGCTCGCGCTCTTTGGCGGCGACCTGGCCCAAGGCCAGGTCTTCGGCGATTTCGCGGCGTTCGCGCCAATCGGTCAACGCTTGGTCAATCCGCGCGCCGATGTTTTCGGCGAGTTGCACCCACGAAAACCCAAATGTCCACGACAAACCCACCAACATGAATACGATGAATACCAATGCAGAGCCGTTAAAGCCCAGCCATTTCGAAGCGCTGCCGCCCACCAAAAAACCGACAATCCCGCCCGCATGGTGACCTGGCAAGAGCGATTCAAAACGGTAAAGCCGTGTGTACTCCAAGCCTGTGCTGGACACCATCAGCAACACCAAACCGCTCCAAAATGCCCAGCGACTCAACCGCCAAATAGGCGATTCCCCCACAGGTTCATCCGCGCTGCGCAGCCGCGCGGCCAGTGCTTTTAACCAGGCCATCAACGCCGCCAAGTAACACCACACCATGGAATAGCCAGCGATGAAAAATCCCAGGTCGCTGATAGCGGCACCAATGCGACCGCCCCAGTTGCGCGGAACGGCGCTCGAACCCGAGGTGGTCCAAGCGGGGTCTTGAGGGGAATGGCTGAGCAACGCGACCAGCCAAAACAACAGGAATACAAAGCCTAATGACAACGCAATTTCCTGCAAAAACCGTTGCCAACCGGTGACTGCAGGTGCACTGTCTTTGGTATTTTTGAGTGTATGGAGTGAGTAAGTCATTGCCGAGCGTAAGCTTAACAGGCGCGCCCAAGCCTCAACCCACGCAGAAGCCTAAAATCATGGGTTTCGCGGCGCGTTTTTGCGCCTGATTTTTTTACTGAAGTACACCATGTCCTCCCCACAGCACAGCAAAGTTCTTATTTTGGGCTCAGGCCCTGCCGGTTACAGTGCCGCCGTTTATGCAGCACGCGCCAACTTAAAACCCACCTTGATCACCGGTATGGCCCAAGGCGGGCAATTGATGACCACCACCGATGTGGACAACTGGCCAGCCGATGTCGACGGGGTGCAAGGCCCGGACTTGATGCAACGTTTTCAAGCGCATGCAGAACGTTTTCATACCCAAATCGTGTTTGATCACATCAACCGCGTAGATTTCAGCCAACGCCCTTTCACCTTGTTTGGCGACAGCGGCATCTACACCTGCGACGCGCTGATCATTGCCACTGGTGCATCGGCCAAATATTTAGGGTTGCCAACAGAACAACAGTTCATGGGCAAAGGCGTGTCAGGTTGCGCCACCTGCGATGGTTTTTTCTACCGTGAACAAGTGTGCTGCGTGGTGGGCGGCGGCAACACCGCCGTTGAAGAAGCTTTGTATTTGTCCAATATTGCCAGCAAGGTGCACCTGATACATCGCCGCGACAAATTCAAAGCAGAAGCCATCATGATCGACAAGTTGATGGACAAGGTGAAGGCTGGAAAAATCGTCTTGGAATTGCACAGCGTGTTGGAGGAAGTACTGGGCGATGCTTCGGGCGTGACCGGTGTTCGACTGAAAAACACCCAAGACAACAGCACCCGCGAGTTGACTGTGCACGGGTGTTTCATCGCCATCGGACACCAACCCAACACGCAAATATTTGAAGGCCAACTGGCCATGAAAGACGGCTACATCATCACGCAAAGTGGCTTGCAAGGCATGGCGACACAAACCAGTGTCCCAGGTGTGTTCGCTGCGGGCGATGTACAAGACCATGTGTATCGCCAAGCCATCACCAGTGCGGGCACAGGCTGTATGGCGGCTTTAGACGCACAACGCTTTTTAGAACAATAACCCCACAGACGGCTTCACCCCTCTGTGCAACATGTGAAACGAAATCTGGTGCTGGTGTTGGGTGACCAACTGGATGAGCAATCGACTGCGCTGAACGGGTTCGACCCGAACCAAGATGCCATTTGGATGGCCGAGGTAGACGAAGAATCGACCCACGTGCCATCCGCCAAACAAAGAACCACTTTGTTCCTGAGTGCCATGCGGCACTTTGCACAAAGCTTGCGTGACAAAGCATGGCCTGTCATCTACAGCCGAATCGACGATCCGGGCAACACAGGCAGCTTGGCTGGCGAACTGGGGCGCGCCATTCACAACCACACCCCCCGTCAATTGGTGATGACTGCCCCAGGCGATTGGCGTGTATTGCGCCAATTGCGTGACACGGCTGAGAGCCACGCATTACCGCTAGACATTCGAGACGATGACCATTTCCTGAGCACCGTTCGCGAATTCAAAGCGCATGCAGAAGGCAGGAAAAGCTTGCGTCTTGAATATTTCTACCGCGAACTCAGACGCAAACACGACATCTTGATGGAAGGTAAACAACCCATTGGCGGTCAGTGGAATTTTGATGCTGACAATCGCGGCAGTTTTGGCAAAACCGGGCCGAGCAAGCTGCCACCGCCCACCCGATTTGAGCCAGACGATATCACCCGTGAAGTGATGGTCTTGGTGAACACGCGATTTGCGCACCACCCAGGCAGCTTGTCGCAATTTGGCTGGCCCGTCACACGCACACAAGCATTGCAAGTGTTGGCAGATTTCATCCAATACCGTTTACCGCAATTTGGCCATTTCCAAGACGCGATGTGGGAGGGAGAAGTATGGCTGTACCACTCGCATTTGTCGTCTTCGTTGAACTTGAAACTCCTCCACCCGACAGAAGTCATCGCTGCCGCGCAAGATGCTTTCCACTCAGGGCATGCCCCACTGGCGGCTGTAGAAGGCTTTGTGCGTCAAATATTGGGATGGCGTGAATATGTGCGAGGCATTTATTGGACAGAAATGCCCGGTTACCTTGAACGCAATGCCATGCAAGCCCAAGCGGATTTGCCAGACTTTTTTTGGACCGGCGACACCGACATGGCTTGCCTGCGTGACGCCATCGGTCAAACTCTAATGCACGGCTATGCGCACCATATTCAACGGTTGATGGTCACCGGCTTGTATGCGCTTTTGTTCGGCGTGCACCCCAAACAGGTACACGCATGGTATTTGTCGGTGTATGTGGATGCGGTGGAATGGGTGGAATTGCCCAACACGCTTGGCATGAGTCAATACGGTGATGGTGGCTTGATGGCCAGCAAACCCTATGTTGCCAGCGGAAAGTACATCGACCGCATGAGCAACCATTGCAAAGGCTGTCGTTTCAACCCAGCAGAGTCCATCGGAGAAACGGCATGCCCGTTCACCACCTTGTATTGGGACTATTTGGAC
>JALRAA010000279.1 GCA_023262645.1 Burkholderiaceae bacterium | reverse complement strand
AATTGCCGGCACCGATGCAGCCATGATGGCTGAGGCGGCGGTTTACAACATTGAGCGCGGTGCGCAAATCATCGACATCAACATGGGTTGCCCCGCCAAAAAGGTGTGCAACAAATGGGCTGGCTCGGCATTGATGCAAGACGAAAGTCTGGCCATGCAAATCGTGCAGGCTGTGGTGGATGTCGCCATGCCCTATGAAGTGCCTGTGACACTCAAGATGCGCACAGGATGGCGCGCCGACCAACGCAATGTGGTTTCGCTGGCCAAACAAGCCGAATCGGCTGGCGTGCAAATGGTCACGGTGCACGGTCGCACCCGAGAGCAGGGTTACAGCGGTTTTGCAGAGTACGACACCATCGCGCAGGTGAAGGCTGCATTGACCATCCCTGTGGTTGCCAATGGCGACATCGACTCACCGCAAAAGGCCAAGCAGGTATTGACGCTCACGGGTGCTGATGCGGTGATGATCGGACGTGCAGCCCAAGGTCGGCCTTGGATATTCCGTGAAATCACGCACTACCTCAGCCACGGCAGTTTGCTCGCGTCGCCATTGGTGGCCGAGGTCAAGCGTTTGCTGTTGCACCATCTTCAAGACCACTACAGCTTGTACGGCAAGCATCTGGGGGTCAGAAGTGCGCGCAAACACATAGCTTGGTACACGCACGGCTTGCCTGGTGCATTGGCTTTTCGAAAAACCATGAATACGATCGACGACTGTGACCAACAGTTGCGCGTGGTTGCCCATTATTTTGATGGCTTGGCCCAGTTGTCAGACCGCTTACAGCCCTTAGAAAACACATCCGTTTTGGAGACAAGCACATGAGTAAGAAGCAAATTGAAGAGGTGATTCGCCACAGCCTTGAAACGTATTTCAAGGACTTGCGTGGTGCAGAGCCTGATCAATTGCACGACATGATGATTCAGGTGATGGAAAAACCATTGCTTGACGTGGTCATGAAGCACGCCGACGGTAACCAATCTCGCGCAGCCACATGGCTCGGCTTGAACCGCAACACCTTGCGCAAAAAACTCACCGATCACAAATTGCTTTGATGCTGTGCATGCGGTCTTGTCCCCAAAATAGGAAGTAATTTTCATGAACGCCTTGATATCTGTGTCTGACAAGACCGGTGTTGTTGAACTTGCCCGCAGCTTGCATGACCTGGGCATGCAACTGATATCCACGGGAGGTACAGCCGAGTTATTGCGTTCACAGGGATTGCCTGTGCGCGAAGTGGCCGAGGTCACCGGATTTGCAGAAATGCTAGATGGTCGCGTGAAAACCTTGCATCCCAAAGTGCACGGCGGTTTGCTGGCGCGGCGTGATGTGCCGCAACATATGCAATCCTTGCAAGACAACGGCATCGACACCATTGATGTGTTGGTGGTCAATCTCTATCCGTTCGAGGCCACGGTGGCCATGCCCGATTGCAGCTTGGATGAGGCGATTGAAAACATCGACATTGGCGGACCTGCCATGGTGCGCAGCGCCGCCAAAAACTGGAAGCATGTGGCCGTGTTGACCGATGCCTCGCAGTACCAGCCGGTCATAGACGAATGGCGCGAGCATCAGGGCTTGAGCGAGGGCACACGATTCAAACTGGCGGTGGCCGCATTCAACCGCATCAGCATGTACGACGGCGCGATCAGCGACTATTTGTCATCGCTTGATTTAGCGACTGAGCAACGCAGTTTGTTTCCGGCCCAAGCCAATGGCCGCTTTGTCAAATTGCAAGACCTGCGCTACGGTGAGAACCCACACCAACTGGCGGCCTTCTACCGCGACGCTGACCCGGCACCCGGTTCATTGGTCACTGCTCGCCAATTGCAGGGCAAAGAACTCTCATTCAACAACATCGCCGATGCTGATGCTGCTTGGGAATGCGTCAAAAGTTTTGACACCCCTGCTTGCGTCATCGTCAAGCATGCCAATCCATGCGGCGTGGCAACTGCCGAAGACGCATTGGCTGCTTACAGCAAGGCCTACAAAACCGACCCGACATCGGCATTCGGCGGCATCATTGCCTTCAATTGCCCAGTTGATTTGCCTACGGTGCAAGCGCTGGGCCAACAGTTTGTCGAAGTCCTGATTGCACCTTCTTTCACCGGTGAGGCGCTTTTGCAATTGCAAGCCAAAGCCAATGTGCGCGTATTGCAAATTGCTTTGCCACCCGGCGGCACAACCCCTTGGGACAACGGTTTGAACTTGCTGGATGTGAAGCGTGTGGGCTCGGGTTTGTTGATGCAAACCGCAGACAACCACCGCTTGACATTGAATGACATGCAAGTGGTGACCACCAAGCAACCCAGCCCTGCGCAAATGCACGATTTGCTGTTTGCATGGACGGTGGCTAAATACGTGAAGAGCAACGCGATCGTATTTTGTGCCGACGGCATGACCATGGGCGTGGGTGCGGGTCAGATGAGCCGCTTGGACTCAGCGCGTATCGCGGCGATCAAGGCCAGTCATGCGGGCTTGTCGTTGCAAAACACGGTGGTCGCCAGCGATGCGTTTTTTCCGTTCCGCGATGGGCTAGATGTGGTGGTGGACGAGGGCGCGACTTGCGTGATTCAACCCGGCGGCTCGATGCGCGATCAAGAGGTGATTGACGCGGCGAATGAAAGAGGCGTGGCGATGGTGTTCACCGGCGTGAGGCATTTCAGGCATTGAATCGGGGACAGAGGTAATTGGGGTCAGATACCAATTAATTGAATTCAATTAATTGGTATCTGACCCCAATTACTCC
>JALRAA010000278.1:275-2751 GCA_023262645.1 Burkholderiaceae bacterium | reverse complement strand
GGGCAGCAGCGTGACGTGCACGTAGGCCAGGTCGTTGCGGCCCACATCGCCACGGAACTCGCGGATCGCCTCCAGAAATGGCAGTGATTCGATATCGCCCACCGTTCCACCGATCTCAGTGATCACCACATCGGCACCGCTGTTGGCCGCCATGCGCGAGCGCTTGGGCAGGGGCGAACAAGTGTTGGTGCTGCTCAACCGGCGTGGCTACGCGCCGGTGTTGCACTGCACGTCTTGCGGCTGGAAAAGCGAATGCCCACATTGCAGTGCTTTTCGCGTGTTTCACAAATCTGACCGCAGTTTGCGCTGCCACCATTGCAGCCTGACCCAAGCGGTGCCACGCGCTTGTCCGTCCTGTGGCAACCAAGACATCGGGGCCTTGGGACACGGCACCGAAAAAATCGAAGAGCATTTGGCCGAATTGCTGCACGACCAGCAACGCCCTGACGGCTCACCGTTGCGGATTGCACGCATCGATGCCGATTCAACCCGTGGCAAAGGCGAACTGGTGCGCCAACTCGCACAGGTTCATGACGGCGACGTCGATGTGTTGGTGGGCACGCAAATGGTAGCCAAGGGCCACGACTTTCGACGCGTCACGCTAGTGGCTGCACTCAACCCCGACGGCGCCTTGTTCAGCGCCGATTTCCGCGCACCCGAACGCTTGTTTGCGCTCTTGTCACAAGCCGCAGGTCGGGCCGGACGCGACGCCGACTTATCGGCCACCAACGGCTGCGAAATGTGGGTGCAAACCTTTCATCCTGCACACCCTTTGTTTGAATGCCTCAAGCACCACGATGTGTCCGGGTTTGCCGAACAACAACTGTCCGAGCGAAAACAAGCGGGTTTGCCGCCGTTCAGTTTTCAAGCGTTGTTGCGGGCAGAAGCGCGCACGCAAGAGGGAGCACAAGCTTTTTTGAATGCCGCCAGAGAACTGGGGCAGCAATGGTTGTCATCGCAATCACTGGCTGTCACGGTCTACCCAGCTGTCCCCATGGGCTTGCAACGGGTAGCGAATGTCGAGCGGGCGCAAATGTTGTTGGAGTCGCATTCACGTCCTGCGTTGCAACAGTTCTTGAGCCATTGGCAACCTGTATTGCAAGGCTTGCGGGATCAGCACAAATCGGTGATTCGGTGGGCGATAGATGTCGATCCCTTGGTGATTTGACCTCAAGGTTTGAAAAAAGCCACCCATGCGGAAAAGCTGGGAAACGCCAACAAAGTGGTCAACAAAATCACCCGTGTGATGCGGCCACTGTCCGCAGCAAACCGTTCAGCCAGCAATGCGCTGTTACTGGCGCTGGGCAAAGCCGCCACCAGCACCACCGCCAACCATGCTTCGTCAGACAAAGGCACACCCTCTTGTTGCAACAACCATCCAATGCCTGCTGCCAGCACAGGATGTACCAGTAATTTCGCCATGGTCATCGACAGTTCAGGCCCGCCATGGCGCCAATGCGAATCTATGCCTGCGGCCGACTGGCTCGGGCGCACCAACACCGCCCCGATGGTGAACAAAGCCACGGGTGGCGCAGCTGCCGCCATCAACCCCACGGTTTGCGACAACACCGCGGGCAAGGTCCACGCATTGGCAGAAAACACAGCGCCCAAAGCTATCGCCCAGGTCAATGGAATACTGACCACACTTTTTAAGGCCTGCCAACCCGCGCTGCGCACACCATGGTGCTGCGCATGGTCCATGCGTGACATGGCAATGCACACCGAACTGGTGAAAAACACATCGACCAAAATGGTGATGATGGCGCTGCCCACCGCGGCGGGACCCAGCAAATTCAACAGCAACGGCAAGCCCATGTAACCTGTGTTGGGAAACGCCACCGCCATGGTGCCGAATGCCGAATCGTTCCAATTGAGACCGCGTCGGTGCAACAAGCCCAAGCCGATAACCAACATGGCCACCGCACACAGCACGTACAAAACTGCCACGGCTGGGTCAAACAACTGCGCCATGGGCGTGCTTGAACCGAAACGAAACAACATGCACGGCAGGGCGAAATACAACACAAAGCTATTGAGGCCGGGAATCGCGGCCAACTGCAGCCAGCCCTGGCGCGCTGCCACATAACCGGCCAAGACCAGCGCAAAAAACGGAAACGTCACCGACAAAATCGACAGCATGGCCTGGATTGTCATCGTTATGATCAGCGGCTTTGCCTGTTTCTGTCTCCCCTTTCTCCGCTTCCATGTCTGCGTCCCTCAATCTCCCCCAACTCGAAGCGGTTCACCATGTACAAGGCCCGTGTCTGGTGTTGGCCGGTGCCGGCTCGGGCAAGACCCGCGTCATCACCCACAAAATTGCGCACCTGATTCAACTCGGCTTGGCCCCTGAGCGCATTGCCGCCATCACGTTCACCAACAAAGCCGCTCGTGAGATGAAAGAGCGGCTTGAACTCTTGCTGGCCCAGAAGCTTGCGCAGAGTCAGTTTGGCCAGCCTTGGAGCACGCTTCCTGCCGT
>JALRAA010000278.1:0-265 GCA_023262645.1 Burkholderiaceae bacterium | reverse complement strand
TGAACGGGCCAAACAGTTGGTGGGGCGCGAAGCACAAAAAGTAGTGATCTGCACCTTCCATGCTTTGGGCGTGCGCATGTTGCGTCAAAACGGCGAAGCGCTGGGTTTGAAAAAAAACTTCAGCATTCTGGACACTGACGATGTCACCTCGATATTGAAAGACGCCGGCGGCAGTTCTGATTTGGCCACGGCCCGCAAATGGCAATGGGCCATCAGCTTATGGAAAAACCAAGGCCTCAACGCCGCCATGGCCGAGCAACAAGCC
>JALRAA010000277.1 GCA_023262645.1 Burkholderiaceae bacterium | reverse complement strand
ACCAACGTCGTTCAGATTGCAGCTGGCACCTGTCATGCAGTTGCTCTGCGAGCGGATGGCAAGGTCGTCACCTGGGGCTGTGCTGGGCAAGGTCAGGGATCTGCAGCCGGCAGGTCTGCCACCGGTATCGCCGCAGATGGCAATTACCAAGTAGCGCCATCGACCGATGCGGTCAGGGGTATTGCTTCGCAGCCGGCTGTGATGAACGGTTCGCCGATGGGTATTAACGCGAACAACAACTTCAGCGTCAATTTGACCAACAACAAATTTGTGGTGTCCGTCGATGACGTCAAAGGCACGGTGTATTTGGAACCCAAAGACACCTACACGATTGACAGTTTTGTCCAAGCATTGCAAAACGGTATCAACCGCTTGTCTGGGCCTGCTGATCAGTCTGGTTTGACAGGTTCCACAGTCTCTGGTGTGAAAGTGACTTATGACAAGGCCACCAACACCTTGAAATTCACCACAGGCACAGCGTCAACCAATTCGTTCATCAAAGTGTCGGGTGACAGTCAGTGGGGATTGGCGAACGTCGACGGTGGCCGTGGCAGCACATCCACTTGGATCAAGCCAACCCAATACACCCAAAAAGTCAACGGTGTGGACGTGGCCATGTACATCGATGAATTCGGCAAAGAAACTTTCAGCCCAGATGGCTTCAAGAATTTGCCCGAATGGTCACCGATCTTCTTGGAAAAAGGCGAATTGACCTTTGACACATCCGGTAACTTGGTGTCACCCAAACAAGGTTCACAACTCGACACCGTGTTCTTGCCAGACGGTAAGGGCGCATTGACGATCAACATCAACTATTCCAAGTCGACCCAGTTTTCATCGCCTTATGCGGTGTTGTCACAGTCGCAAGACGGTGCGCCAGAAGGTGACTTGGTGGGTTTGTCGATTGGTGACGATGGTTTGGTCAATGCTTCTTATTCGAACGGTTCACAAAAATCGCTGGGCAAAGTGGTGTTGGTGAACTTCTCCAATCCCACGGGTTTGCGCCAGATCGGTGACACCAGTTATTACAAATCTTCTTCATCGGGCACACCGAAATACGGTGAAGCCGGTTCAGCAGGTTTCGGTACGGTGCGCTCTGGTGCGACCGAACGCGCCAACGTGGATTTGACGCAAGAACTGGTCGACCTGATCACCGAACAGCGTAACTTCCAAGCAAATGCCAAAGCGATTGAGACCAGCACCACACTGACCCAATCGATTATTCAAATCAGAGCGTAAAGCCCCCTCCTTAGAGAATCGACATGGAACGCCTAGCCTTTAATTCTTCTGCAGCCATCACTGAAATGCGTCTGGCCCGTCAGGTCTTGGCCAATGAAATGGCCAACATGACCACCACTGGATTCAAGCGTTCTTATGAAGTCTCTATGAAAGCGTTCAAAGCCGGTGGCGAAGGGTTTGATTCCAGCTACCAACCGCAAGCCGCGCACATGGACTTCATCCAATTGAAGCCTGGTCCGTTGATTGCCACGGGGCGCGATCTCGATATCCACATGAACGACCATACCGTGATGGGGGTGCAAGCGCCCAACGGTGAAACCGCATTCACCCGCCGTGGCGATTTGCATGTGTCGGTTGACGGTGTGTTGCAAACCGGCAATGGCCATCCGGTCATGGGCGACGGCAACACGCCGATCACGGTGCCACCCAACCTCAAGGTCACCATTTCTGACGACGGTGGCGTGTATGTCACTAATCCTGCTCAGCCAGGCGTACAAAATGCAGAACTAGTAGCTACTTTGATGTTGCGAGACGCCAGCCAAACCCCATTGACTCGACGCGAAGACGGTTTGTTCAAAGTGCATGACAAACCTTCTGGCTCAGATTTTGCTTCTGGTCCTTTGAAGGTGTCAGTAATGTCACAGGCTTTGGAAGGCAGCAATGTCAACCCTCAAGAAGCCATGGTCAAACTGATCGAGCAGTCCCGCATGTTTGAACAACAAGTGCGCATGGTCAAGTCCAGCCACGACAACGACCAAGCCGGGGCCAGCATGATGAAGTTGAACAGCTGATGCAAGTTGACACAGACAAATTGAATATTTGAAGAACAGGGGTTAGACGATGGATGCAGCTTTATGGGTTTCCAAGACCGGCTTGGACGCGCAGCAAACGCGCATGAACGTCATTTCTAACAACTTGGCCAACGTATCGACCACGGGCTTTAAGCGCGACCGCGCAGTGTTTGAAGATTTGCTCTACCAAAACATTCGCCAAGCGGGTGGACAAACCACGGCCAACACCCAGTCGCCCACCGGCTTGATGCTGGGTACAGGTACCAAAGTGGTGGCCACCGAAAAATTGCACTTACAGGGTAATCTGATCAACAGCCAAAACCCTTTGGATGTCGCCATCATGGGCAATGGATTTTTTCAAATCCAACAACAAGACGGAACGATCGCCTATACACGCGATGGCGCGTTCAAATTGACCGGCACAGGTCAGTTGGTGACATCTACTGGATTCTTTTTGGAACCCAACATCACCATTCCCAATAATGCGGCTTCATTGACGGTGGGCAGAGACGGCACCGTGTCGGTGGAATTGGTCGCAGGTCAAGGCCAGCAGGTGCTCGGCCAAATTCAAATTGCGACTTTCATCAATCCAAGTGGCTTGAAGCCATTGGGTAACAACTTATTGGCTGCGACCGCTGCCAGCGGTCCGGTGCAGTTATTGCAACCGGGCACTGTGGGGGCGGGCGTGTTGAACCAAGGCTCTTTAGAAGCTTCCAACGTGAAC
>JALRAA010000276.1 GCA_023262645.1 Burkholderiaceae bacterium | reverse complement strand
CAAGCCACGGTCCATGGCGGCCCTGAGCATGGGCGCCAAGGGTGCTTTCACGCCGTCAGGGTTGCCCGCTGGGATCGGGCACCAGTCGGCTTCAAAAAAAGCGCGCTTGTAAAGCGCGATCGTGCTGAAAGTGAAAAGTGCATTGCTGTGTTGTGCTGCATGCGGGCTTGCGTTGCCGTTGAAAGAGGCCGACGACGAATGGCGTTTGGCCATGTTGAGCGCCAAACCGTCGTTCGACAAACCAAAATCGCCCAGCGGGTTGTGCGCGGGGTTGGGCACCAGCCAAATATGCGCCAAGCAAGGGCTGGTTTGAAAGTCGGCAAAAGCCTGTGCAGAAAACCCAAAATCTGGCGCGAACACATCGCCTGCCGCGACCCAAAACACATCGCCTAGCCAAGGCAAGGCCCGCACAATGCCGCCCGCGGTTTCCAGCGCCTCACCTGCCCCTCTTCCTTCGTGGGAATAGCGCAATTGCACGCTGGCAGCATCAGCGCAAGCCGGTTCAGGGGTGTGACCCATGGGGGGCGTGAAGCGTTGGCCAAAAATGGGCTCGATTTGGTCGCCCAACCAACCGGTGTTGATCACGGCAGACCGAACACCTGCCCGGGCCAACGCCTGCAGGGGATACCACAGCAAAGGCTGGCCACGAATTTGCAACAAAGGCTTGGGCGTGACATCGGTCAGCGGACGCATTCGTTCGCCACGACCGGCGGCCAACAGCATGGCGCTGGCAGGCCATGCGGGTGCGTTGGAATGGGGCTGGGTTGACACAGTGGCAAAGTGTAGCCAGCGCATGCACCACCGAGCGAAGTCATTGGGTGAACGTGTTCTGGGCAAATGCAAAGCTTGTTGCACCTTTGGCCCTCGGCTCTGAAGGCTGGGGACCGGCAAAACGGTTTGGTTAAAATAATCGGTTCCCCTTTTCCACCCCCCTTTTTACGGAGCCACCCATGGCCAACCACCAACAAATGGCCAGTGCGATTCGCGCATTGGCAATGGATGCGGTTCAACAAGCCAACTCGGGCCACCCCGGGGCTCCCATGGGCATGGCAGACATCGCCGTCGCCTTGTGGGGTGAGCATTTAAAACACAACCCGTCCAACCCGCATTGGGCAGACCGCGACCGTTTTGTGTTGTCTAACGGACATGGTTCCATGTTGATTTATGCGCTGTTGCATCTCACCGGTTACGACTTGCCGATGAGCGAGCTGAAAAACTTCCGCCAACTGCACAGCAAAACCGCTGGCCATCCGGAAGTCGGCATCACCCCCGGAGTGGAGACCACCACCGGCCCGCTGGGCCAGGGCATCACCAACGCCGTGGGCATGGCGCTGGCCGAGAAGTTGCTGGCCACCGAATTCAACCGCCCGGGCCACGCGGTGGTGGATCACCGTACCTATGTGTTCCTCGGTGACGGCTGCCTGATGGAAGGCATCAGCCACGAGGCCGTGGCCCTGGCCGGCGCCTGGAAGCTCAACAAGCTGGTGGCGCTGTACGACGACAACGGCATCTCGATCGACGGCAAAGTCACACCATGGTTCATCGATGACACGCCCGCACGTTTCAAAGCCTACGGCTGGAACGTCATCAGCGTGGACGGTCACGATGTGCAAGCGGTCAGCCACGCCATCGCCAGCGCCAAGCACAGCGCCGACAAACCCACGCTGATCGCTTGCAAAACCCATATCGGACAAGGCAGCCCCAACCGCGTGGACACCGCCAAAGCCCACGGCGAACCCTTGGGTGCCGAAGAAATTGCGCTCACCCGTGCCGCCATCCAGTGGCCCCATGCGCCGTTCCATGTGCCCGCCGAGGTGTATGCAGATTGGGACGCCAAAGCCAAAGGCGCAGCCAACGAACAACAATGGCAAAACGCTTTCCATGCCTATGCCAATGCCCATCCCCAACTCGCCGCTGAATACAAGCGCCGCATGGCCGGCGAGTTGCCCAAAGACTTTCACCAAACCGTGGTCGATGCGGTGGTCGCTGCCAACACCAAAGCCGACACTGTGGCCAGTCGCAAAGCCAGCCAATTGGCGTTGGAAGCGTTCACCGGCGCGATTCCTGAGTTGCTGGGCGGCAGTGCCGATTTGACCGGTTCAAACCTCACCAACACATCACACACGCCAAATATGCGTGTCGATCTGGCGGGCCGGGTGGTGAAGAACGAGCACGGGCAAGCCGGTCGTCACATCAACTACGGCGTGCGCGAATTTGGCATGGCCGCCATCATGAACGGTATCGCTTTGCACGGCGGTTTCATCCCTTACGGCGGTACCTTCCTCACGTTCTCCGACTATTCACGCAATGCGATTCGCATGGCCGCGCTCATGAAGCAACGCGTGGTGCATGTGTTCACCCACGACTCCATTGGCTTGGGAGAAGATGGCCCCACACACCAATCGATCGAGCATGCAGCGTCTTTGCGCTTGATTCCGGGTCTGGACGTGTGGCGACCCGCAGACACCGCAGAAACCACGGTCGCTTGGGCTGTCGCTTTGCAAAACGCGCACCGCCCAACGGCTTTGTTGTTGAGCCGCCAAAACCTGCCGTATTTGCCCAAAGGCGACAGCGCAGCCAAAGACGCCAGCGGATTGGATGCGATCAACAAAGGGGCGTATGTGTTGGCAGAACCGTCTGAAGTCGGCATGCACAAAAAAGCCCAAGCAGTGATCATCGCCACCGGCTCTGAAGTGCAACTGGCCTTGAAAGCGCAAGCCCTGCTGGCCGAACACAAAGTGGCGGTGCGCGTGGTGTCCATGCCCAGC
>JALRAA010000275.1 GCA_023262645.1 Burkholderiaceae bacterium | reverse complement strand
AAGAATTGCAGTCGAAGCAGCACTTCTAGATTTCTTCACACGCTCTTGTCGGATGCGCATAAATTCCCCAAGTTCGATTCTTACTTGGAGAGAGACTTCGGCTCTTAGCTGTTCGAGATTCTCAAAGTGGCGATAAAGCGCAGCAGGAGTCACTCCAGCGGCTTGCGCAACTCGTCGAATCCCGAGGGCGCTCCAACCCTCACGGTCTACAAGATTTCGAGCAGCTCGAAGTGCTGCATGGCCTAAATCACCATGATGGTAATCCGCGCCCTTGCGCACCGGTGTTAACATTGTTTACATTATTGCCTACACAGAGCCCCGCAGTCAATGGCTCCCAGTCAAAGAAGGTAGAAGATGTTCGAGAAACTAGGCCACTCCATCGCCCGACGTAGCAAAGCTATCTTCTTGCTATCTGTGGTGCTCGTGCTGTTATTCGGCACCCTTGGAACTCAAGTCTTCTCCCGGTTCGACTCGGGCGGATACTCAGATCCAAATAGCGATTCGGCAAAAGTCTTCGAGTATTTGGAGGACACATTCGGTGTAAAGGACCCAGCGGTCGTGATGACGCTCGAATCATCAAAGGGTTCAGTGGATGATGAATCTACTGTTGCAGCCGCTACTGCGCTTGAGAATAAATTGAGAAGTGAGGCGAGCGCAGAGAATGTGATCTCTTATTGGAGCGCTGGACGTACTCCTGCTTTCAAGAGTACTGATGGCACCGCCGCATACATCTTTATTTATCTGAAATCAGATGATTTCACTGAGATTGATTCCCTCGGTGGTTACTACCAGGATAGATATGAAGGTGAGTTCCAAGGCGAGCGAATTCGAGTTGCCGGTGGCGCAATTTTTGCAAATGCAATCAACGGCAGAATTCAAGATGACCTAAAGATCTCTGAAGCAATCTCAATTCCATTGACCTTCATTATGCTGGTACTCGTCTTTGGAGCGCTCGTAGCATCAGCGATGCCCCTTGTAATTGGCGTCACCGCGATTCTCGGAACTTTCTTTGGTCAAAAAATTACTGGCGTTCAACGACGCGCAAACGCAGCGCGTTGAAGTGGTCATTCTGTCGCGCAACGACCCTGTGTCGGGCATGCGGGTGTTTCGTTCGGCGCAGCACTATGGCTTGCCCATTCAGCGCGGCAGCTTCACACGGGGTCAATCACCTTGGCGGTATTTGAAACCACTCAATGCCAACTTGTTTTTGTCGACCCATTTGTCGGACGTGCGTGCCGCGCTCGACGCAGGCGTGCCTGCGGCGCAGGTGTATCCGCACTCGGCTCCCATGCTCACCATGATCGGTTCTGCCATGCTGCCAGAAGCAGCCCATTTGTCCAGCCCAAACATGGCGGGATTTTCAACACTGGTTGGGTTTGTCACCGCGGTAGGATTCAAGCTGTTTGAATAAAGGCAGATATGGGATGGCAAGCCAAGCTGACGCTTGACTACTGTGTGGAAGACCAGCGTTGTGTGGCGCGTCATGTGCACGAAGGCCCTTTGCGTGTGCTCAAAGCGCTTTATCCCGAAGGCGATCGCGTCTGCCACCACGTGCTGGTCCACCCGCCCTCTGGCTTGGTAGGTGGCGACGAATTGCATATTCAATTGAATTTACAAACCGGTGCGCACGCACTCATCACCACACCCGGTGCCACGCGGTTTTATGGCTCCGATGGTTTGACCGCCAAGCAACAAGTACACGCGCAGGTGGCCGCTGACGCGACGCTGGAATGGTTACCGCTGGAAGCCTTGGCCTATAACCGCTGTCATGCCCATAACCAAGCAGTGTTTCACCTCGCCCCCGGCAGCCGTTTGATCGCTTGGGATGTGACCGCCTTGGGTTTGCCGCATGCTGACCAACCTTTTACAGAAGGTCAATTTCAACAACACTTGGAAATTGCGGGCATTTGGTTGGAGCGCGGTTTGATCGATGCCAACGACAAACGACTGCTGCACAGTCCACTCGGCTTGAATCGCCACACCTGCCAATCGACATTGGTGTTTGCCCAAGGCCATGCCATTGAAGCTTCTCTGCGTGAACAAGTGGTGGCCATCGCCCGTGAGCTGTGTGAATCGCATCCGCTGCGTTTGCAGTCTGGTGTGACTTCTCCCGACGAGCGTGTGGTGGTGGTGCGTGTGTTGTCAGCGCAAGTCGAAAACGCCATGGCGTTGTTGCGCAGCATTTGGTTGCAATGGCGTCAGCAGGGCTGGCAACTGCCTGCGGTCATGCCACGTATTTGGGCCATGTGAAAAAAATACTCTGGGATCAGCCAATGGCGACAACTGTCTCCGCTGCCTAAGTTGTCATTCGACAAAACCAGCGTGGTTTGGACATTTCAATAGCTGTACTTCTTGACCGCCGCCTCGTCCCATGCAATGCCATTGCCGGGTCGGTCTGGCACGATAGCATGGCCGTCCACCACTTGGAAAGGTTCGGCAATGATGGGATTGCCCCAATCACGGTATTCCAACCAATCAGCCGATTCACTGGCGCGCAACAAATGCGCGGAGACTTCCGGATACAAATGGCTGGAGAGGGGCAGACCCGCCGCGCCGGCAATGGCTGCAGCACGCATCCAGCCGGTGACACCCCCGATACGCATCAAGTCTGGCATGTACACATCGGCGGCATTGGCTTGCACTGCGTCCCAAAAAGAACGCGGCCCGTAAATATTTTCTCCAATAGAAATTGGGGTTTTCAGCTCCCGGGCGAGTTGTGCACTTTGCGCATAGTTGTCAAACACCACCGGTTCTTCGAACCAGTACAAA
>JALRAA010000274.1 GCA_023262645.1 Burkholderiaceae bacterium | reverse complement strand
AGGCCCTTGAGATACGCGACGGCCTCCTCGGCGTTGCGGATATCCGGTTCGCTGACGATTTCGAGTAACGGGGTGCCGGCGCGGTTGAGATCGATGCCGGTCATGCCATGGAAATCTTCATGCAGGCTTTTGCCCGCGTCCTCTTCGAGATGCGCGCGGGTGACCCCGATGGACTTCGTGGTGCCGTCTGCCAGCTGGATCTCGACCTGTCCGCGCCCCACGATCGGGAGTTCGTACTGGCTGATCTGGTAGCCCTTGGGCAGGTCCGGGTAGAAATAATTTTTGCGTGCAAACACACTGCGCTCTGCAATGTGCGAACCCAGTGCCAGCCCGAGTGCAATCGCGCGTTCGACGGCGCCTTTGTTCATGACCGGCAATGTGCCGGGCAATGCCAAGTCGACGGCACAAGCCTGTGTGTTGGGCTCGGCGCCAAAGGCGATGGAAGCGCGGCTGAAAATTTTGCTGTGCGTTGACAGTTGCGCATGCGTTTCAAAACCGATGACGACTTCGTAACCGTGCACGAGTTTGGACGTTCCCATTTACACGCCCTCCGGTTTGGCGGTGTGGTGTTGGGGATGCACCGATTGAAAACGGTGCGCCACATTCAACAATTGCGCTTCTTGCAAATAGTTGCCAATCAGTTGCATGCCCACTGGCATGTGCGAACCCTCGCCAAAGCCGACAGGAATACTCATGCAAGGAAGTCCTGCCAATGAGGCAGGCAGGGTGAATATGTCGGCTAAATAGTTAGCCACTGGGTCATCCGTTTTATCGCCGAGTTTCCAGGCGGTGGTGGGCGCGACCGGCCCGGCGATCAGGTCGCATTGCGCAAAGGCTTTTTGAAAACCGTCGGCGATCATGCGTCGAATTTTTTGCGCTTGTAAATAGTAAGCGTCATAGTAACCGTGCGACAACACATAGCTGCCGATCATGATGCGGCGCTTGACCTCGTCACCAAATCCTTCGGAGCGTGTGCGCTGGTACATGTCTGCGAGGTCAGAAAACTCTTTGGCGCGGTGGCCGAACTTCACACCATCAAAGCGGCTCAAGTTGCTCGAGGCTTCGGCGGCACAAACGATGTAGTAAACCGGTATGGAGAGTTGTGTGTGTGGCAGCGCAATCGGCAAAAGCACTGCACCGAGTTGTTCATAAGCATGCAATGCGTTTTGGATGGCCATACGCACAGGGGGTGCACAACCATCGACTTGCCCCAGTGGCGATGCTTGGTCAATCGCCAGCCAATTTTCAGGCACGCCAATGCGCAGTGGACCGCCATCTTTGCCCGCTGTCGCCAAAGGTTTATCGCCTGCAGGCAGGGTGAGCAACCGCGAAAAATCTTCGTTCGCCACATTCAAGGAGGTGGAGTCGCGGTCCAGGTCAGGCCCACACATGGCGGTGAGCAACAAAGCGCAATCTTCGGCACTGCGCGCCATGGGGCCGGCTTGGTCAAGGCTGGAGGCAAATGCCACCATGCCATAGCGAGAGGCGCGGCCATAGGTGGGTTTGATACCGGTGATGCCACAAAATGCTGCGGGCTGACGGATAGAGCCACCGGTGTCGGTGCCGGTGGCCGCTGGGGTCAATCGAGCTGCCACGGCGGCTGCGCTGCCACCTGACGAACCGCCCGGGATGTGTGTGGCGTTCCAAGGATTGGTCACCGCGCCGTAGGCCGAGTTTTCATTGGCCGAGCCCATGGCGAATTCATCGCAATTGAGTTTGCCCACAGTCACCATACCGGCTTGGCGCACATTTTTAACCACGGTGGCGTCAAACGGCGACTGGTAGTTGTGCAGCATCTTGGAGCCTGCTGTGGTGGCGAAACCTTGGGTGACAAAAATGTCTTTGTGCGCAATGGGCACGCCTTCTAAAGGGCCGGCGGTGCCAGCGGCGATTTTGGCGTCAGAGGCCTGGGCTTGTGCCAGTGTGACCTCGCTGTTGATGTCTAAAAAAGCGTTGTGCGGATTGCCGCCCATGCGCGCCAGAAAACGCGTGGCCACTTCCACAGCGCTGACGTCTTTGTTTTTGAGCATGGCCGCCAATTCAGCCACGGTTTTGAGATGCAAATCGCTCATGGCTTACTCGATCACTTTCGGCACCAAAAACAAGCCACGGTCTTTGGCGGGAGCGTTTTGCATGTTGGCTTCGCGTTCGTTGGTTTCGCTGACCTTGTCTTCGCGCAAACGCAGGGTCATGCCGTATTCGTCGGTGTCTGCGACCGTGGCGACCAGGTTTTGCATCGCATCCACGGGATGCGACATAGGCACCACACCATCGGTAGGGACGGCTTGCATTTGCTCGACGATGTCAAAAAAACCATTGAGTTGACCGAGTATGCGTTCGGCAGCGGGAGCGTCAAACTGCAAGCGCGAAAGTTGTGCCAAGCGTTGAATATCGTGGGGTGTCAGGGACATGTGAGAAAAATCAAAAACGGCCTTGACCGTGATGGGGAGTAAGGGTGTTCAGGTATTATCTCGCCTTTACTGGAATTACCCAGAGAGGATTGTGATGTTTGGAGCATTTCGTCGGTATTTCTCCACCGACTTGGCCATTGACTTGGGCACCGCCAATACCCTGATTTATGTAAGAGACCGCGGTATTGTGTTGGATGAGCCGTCAGTGGTATCCATTCGCCATGAAGGCGGGCCGCAAGGGAAAAAAAGCATTCAAGCGGTTGGCCATGAAGCCAAGGCCATGTTGGGCAAGGTGCCTGGCAATATCGAAGCCATTCGCCCGATGAAAGACGGCGTGATCGCCGACTTCACCGTGACGGAGCAA
>JALRAA010000273.1 GCA_023262645.1 Burkholderiaceae bacterium | reverse complement strand
GCCGGCGCGGGTCAGCCCGGAAATTTCACCGCGAACATGGACCAACCCAAAACGCGATTTCAATTGGTCACTGATGGCGTGGCACAAAGCACTGACGGACCAAACGCGTGTGCTTGAGGTGTCGACAGCGGGTGAAAGAGAGGTCATGGTGGCGGCTAAAAGAACGGTTTATACAGAGGGGAAGTACGCCATAATTGTTCACAACCCATGAGGAGAACAGATTGCTAGGCATCATACAAGCGGCCGGTTGGCCAGTGTGGCCCTTACTCGCATGCTCTATCGCAGCAGCGGCCTTGATTTTTGAACGTTTTTACAGCTTACAAACCCGCCGCGTGGTTCCCGAACATTTGCTCGATGAGGTGCTTGGCATGACCCAACCCGAATTGCTGCATCCCGAATCGATCGAGCAATTAAAAAGCCATTGCGCCTTGGGTGAAATCATTGTGGCGGGGCTCACCCACCGCAAAAGCAAAGCCACCGTCACGGAATCAGACTTTCGCGCAGTCATTGAAGCCAGTGGACGCAGGGTCAACCGAAAGTTAGAAAAATACCTGAGCGCGCTTGGCTCGATTGCTTCTGTCGCCCCGCTGTTGGGTTTGTTTGGCACCGTGGTCGGCATGATCGAAATCTTCGGCGCGCAAACCCCGGGCGCGGGCAACCCGGCGCAGCTGGCACACGGTATTTCAGTCGCTTTGTACAACACGGCATTTGGTTTGGTGATTGCCATTCCCAGTTTGGTCATGTGGCGGTATTTCAAAAACCGTGTCGACCATTTCACACTGGAGCTGGAAATCGCTGCGGAACGCTTGGTACGCCACTTCTACCCTGGACTCAAATAAACATGGGCATGCGATTCGGACGACCTTCACCACCTGAGCCTGAAATCAACTTGATTCCGTTCATCGATGTGCTGTTGGTGGTGATTATTTTTTTGATGCTCACCACCACTTATGGCCGTCTGACCCAACTCGATATGCGCTTGCCCAAAGCTGACAGCGGCCCGCAAGAGAGCAAGCCAAATGAAATTCGTGTCACTGTCAGCAGCGATGGTCGCTACATGGTCCAAAAAACAGCGATCAACCCATCGGATGTGATCGCCCTCACCCAAGCCTTGGGTTTGGCTGCCCAAAACTCCCCGCAAGCTTTGGTGGTGATTTCTGCGGATGCGCAAGCCAGCCACCAATCGGTGATTCAAGTGTTGGAAGCTGCACAACAATCAGGGCTCCAGCACATCACATTTGCAGCCCAATCGCGCACGCGCACGTCGCCCCTGCCTTAAGCGGCATGCATTTGTCGGCCTTTATCACCCAACAAGTCTGGCCCCGCCGAAGTTGGGTGGCGTGTTTGCTTTGGCCCCTCAGCTTGGTGACCAGATGCTGGGTACGCTCCAACCGATGGCTTTACCAACAAGGTTGGCGACAGGCAACACGCTTGCCGGTGCCCGTGGTTGTGGTCGGAAACGTGGTGGCTGGCGGCACCGGCAAAACGCCGGTGGTGCTCAGCTTGGTCAAACATTTCAAGTCCCAAGGCTGGCGGGTCGGCGTGATTGCCAGGGCCTACGGCAGCTCGTCAGAATCTGTCAAAGAGGTCGGTCTCCACAGTTCAGCCGCAGACGCAGGCGATGAGCCATTGCTGGTCAAGCGTCGTTGCAACGTGCCCGTGTTTGTTGGGCGCGAACGCAGCCAAGCGGCATTGGCTTTGCGAAAGGCGTATCCCAACACGGATCTCATCCTCAGCGATGACGGCATGCAACACCATGCACTTTGGCATGACATTGCCTTGTGCGTGTTTGACGACAGAGGTTCGGGCAACGGCTGGTTGTTGCCTGCTGGCCCGCTGCGAGAACCTTGGCCATCTGCGCCTGCCTTGGGCGTTGTCCGGCATGTGCTCTACACAGGCAAGCAGTATCCCGAAGGTGCTTGGGCGGCCAAAAGAAGTTTGGCCACATTTGCTCGCAATGGCGCAGGGGAACAGCGCAACTTGAGCGAGTGGGCGGGTCAACCGGTGCAAGCATTGGCCGCCATTGCCAAACCCGATGCGTTTTTTCAGTCATTGACGCAAGCCGGACTGCAATTGGAGAAATGCTGGCCACTGCCGGACCATGCCGACCTTTCGCAATGGCAAACCGACCGCCCACTGCCTATTTTTTGCACAGAAAAAGACGCGGTGAAATTGTGGCCACACCACCCGCAGGCATGGGCGGTTGCGCTCGATTGCGAATTACCCGCAAGCCTTCTGGATGCACTGGCGTTGAACCTGCAACAGCTATCATTGAACCATGGACAAAAAACTGCTTGAATTGCTGGTCTGCCCTGTCACCAAAGGCAGTCTCATTTACCAACCCGACACCCAAGAATTGATCTCTCGCAGTGCTCGGTTGGCATACCCGGTACGCGATGGCATCCCCGTGATGCTGGAGTTGGAAGCACGCACATTGACCGACGACGAACTGGAAAAACTGCATGGCTGAAGCAGCCTATGTGGTGCTGATTCCCGCCCGCCTCGGTTCCTCTCGTTTACCCAACAAACCGTTGGCCGATTTGGCCGGTATTCCCATGGTGGTCAGGGTCGCACAGCAAGCCAAAGCCAGCGCTGCCACCCAAGTGGTGGTTGCCGCAGACCATCCCAGCATCGTTCAAGCATGTGAACAGCATGGCGTCGAAGCTATCCTCACCCGCGACGATCACCCCAGCGGCAGCGACCGGTTGGCCGAAGCGGCTGGATTGCTTGGTTTGCCCGACTCCCAAATCGTGGTGAATGTGCAGGGCGACGAACC
>JALRAA010000272.1 GCA_023262645.1 Burkholderiaceae bacterium | reverse complement strand
CGGCGGTTTTTACAACCCCCAAAAATACCTGGGCGCACCGGGCCATATCAACAGCAAATTGCATTGGTTTTATTGGGAAAGTTACACCACTTGGCTCAGCGGGTTTGGCCTATTCTGTGTGTTGTATTTGTGGCAGGCCAATGTTTATTTGATCGATCCGGCAGTGCACAACTGGTCTACCCATGCAGCTGGATTGACAGCGTTGTTTTTTCTGGCGGGCTTTTGGTTGGTCTATGACAGCTTGTGCAAAACCCTTGGCCAACGGGCCCATGGTGAACGCTGGGTGGCGTTGGTTTTATTGGTGTTGGTCGCAGGCTTGTGCTGGTTGAGTAACCAACTGTATGCAGGCCGTGCGGCATTTGTTCTCATGGGTGCCACCTTGGCCACCAGCATGAGCGCCAATGTGTTTTTCTGCATCATCCCCGGTCAACGTATCGTTGTCAAAGCGCTCACCAGCGGCCAACCCTATGATGAAAAAGCGTTGGCGGTGTATGGTCAGCGCGGCAAACAAAGAAGCGTTCACAACACCTACTTCACTTTGCCGGTCTTGTTCGCTATGTTGGCCAACCATGAAGCGTTGTTGGTGAACCATCCACAGCGCTGGGCTTTGTTGTTTGTGATGATGTTGGCGGGTGTGTTGATACGACAATTTTTTGTGCAAAAACACAGTTGGCATTTGGGCAAAGCCGCGCACCCTTGGCCTTATGCCTTGGCCGGTGTCAGTTTGATTTTGTCGTTGGTGTTGGCCTTATGGCCCAGCACTGGTACCTCAGCTTCCGCCGAGAATGACAAGCCCGTGACTTTTGAAGAAGTACAAACCATCGTCAACCAGCGCTGCATCGGTTGTCACGGCGAAAAAGTTCAAATGAAAAATTTGCGTTTGGACAATCCGTCACTCATCACGGCCAACGCACAAAACATTTACCAGCAAGTGGTGGTGTTGCGTCAAATGCCTATGAGCAACGCCACGCGCATTACTGAGCAGGAGCGTCAAGCGCTGGGGCGGTGGTTTGTGGCGGGGGCGCCTGGGCCCTGATTTTTTTCTCATAGGCCTGTAACCGCTTTTCGCGCTCGGCCATGTATTGCTGGTACTCAAACATCATTTGTTGTTTGTGTGCTTCTTTCAGCGTTTCAATCCGCGCGTCCTGAAAATGTTTGAGCTTGGTGTTGTAGAGCGCTTGTGCCAAAAATGCGTCGGCGCCTTTGTTAAACGATTTCCAGACCACCCAGGCCAACACCAGCGGAAAAAAAACCACCGAGGCAAATAAAAGCCACAGGCTTTCGGGGTCGTTGGCGGTGTCTTTCAGGTATTTGTTGAAGTCAGAGGGTTGCATAAAAGGTCTTTCAGCGGGGATCGTCCATAGGATCGACAGTGGCGGGCCAAACTTTAGCCAATCCGTTATCCTCTTTGCCCATGGCACTTATTCCAGACCCTCACCAACGTCCTCAAGCATTTTTGCGCCACTTGTTTGATGTGGCCGTGGCTCGCGCTCAACCGTTGCCCAACATGGCGGGTTTGTTGCCCAAGCCTCCGCGTGGACGCACACTGGTGTTGGGCGCAGGCAAAGCTGCTGGCGCCATGGCGCATGCCTTGGAACATTGCTGGCCTGCCGATGCTCCGTTAGAAGGCATGGTGGTGACACGCTATCACCACACGCCGCCTCGATCCCCAGGCTTGAAACAACGCATTGAAATTTGTGAAGCGGCGCATCCGGTGCCCGACCAAGCAGGCATGGACGCAGCCGAACGCATGTTGGCACTGGCCGAGGGTGCGGGCGCTGATGATCTGGTCATTTGTTTGATATCTGGCGGCGGGTCTTCGTTGTTGACTTTGCCTGCTGCGGGTTTGACCTTGGCAGACAAACAGCGCATTAACCGCGAATTGTTGGCATGCGGCGCACCCATCGGTGAAATGAACACAGTGCGAAAGCATCTCTCGCGCATCAAAGGCGGCAGGTTGGCGGCGGCATGCCATCCGGCCAGCGTGTGGACATTGACCATCAGCGATGTGCCTGGAGACGATCCTGCTGTGATTGCCAGCGGCCCGACAGTCGCCGACGAGAGCACCTGCGAACAAGCCTTGGCCATATTGGACCGCTATGGGATTGCCATTCCCACTTCTGTGCGCCAAGCCCTGCAAGACGGTTCGCTTGAAACACCCAAATCAAGCTCGGGCGTGTTCGCGTCGCATCAGGTCAAGATGTTGGCCACGCCCATGCAATCGTTGCAAGCGGCAGCAGAAGCCGTGCGTGCAGCAGGTTTGCATGCGTATGTGTTGTCTGATGAGATTGAAGGCGAGTCGCGCGAAATTGCCAAGATGCATGCCGCACTGGCCCGCGCCACTGCCAGTGGACACGGTCCTTTTCAAACACCTTGCGTGTTGTTGAGTGGTGGGGAAACCACCGTTACCTTGCGACCACCGGTGGAGGGTTTTCCCAAAGGCAAAGGCGGGCGGGCAGGTGAATTTTGTTTAGGCTTGGCCATGGCATTGCAAGCACAACCGAATGTGTGGGCGTTGGCGGCTGACACCGACGGCATTGACGGGGTAGAAGACAACGCCGGCGCGGTTGTGACACCTGACACGTTGGCGCGTTGCGCGCTTGCTGGCATCAAGCCTTCCGACCATGCAGATCGCAACGACAGCTACCGCTTGTTTGAAGCCTTGAACGATTTGGTGGTCAGCGGCCCGACGCACACCAATGTGAATGATTTCCGGGCCGTGTTGGTGTTGTAGTGTTCAAAAAACCATATGCAATGGTGGTGATGTGTTGTGGTCAAAGGAGCGTTTGATATGTCAA
>JALRAA010000271.1 GCA_023262645.1 Burkholderiaceae bacterium | reverse complement strand
GTCGTGAGCCAGCGGCAGAATCCATAGACGGCGATGAGAACGATTGCGCTGGCGATGAAAAGCCCGCGCTGCGTGCCTGCGTCGCGGACATCGGCGCCGAGCAGGAATTTGAAATCGGTGAAGCCGTTGTTACCACCAAAACCGGTTTCATTGCGAAAGAACAGCAACATGAATGCGAATGTCATGGCTTGCGTGATGATGGAGAAATACACCCCTTTGATGCGCGAGCGAAATGCGAAATACCCGAACACCCAAGCCAGCAAACCCGGTGCCAGCACCACCAAGCACAAGGTAGCCACAAAACTGTCGCTGAAATACCAGTGCCAAGGCAGCGCTTTCCAATCGAGAAACACCATGAAGTCGGGCAACTCCGATTTGTAATTGCCGTCGGTGCCGATTTGCCGCATGAGGTACATGCCCATGGCATAAGCGCCCAGCGCAAAAAACAAACCATGTCCCAAAGACAAGATACCGGTGTAGCCCCAAATCAAATCCATGGCCAAGGCGCAAATCGCAAAGCACATGATCTTGCCCACCAATGACACGGCGAAATCGCTCATGTGCAAAGGATGCGTTGCCGGCAACCCGAGGTTGAGCACAGGAATCAGCAACCCCAGAATCAAGAACACACCCAAAAACACCAACCATCCTATGGGTGATAACAAGCGAGGTGCGGGTGGAAGAGTGATGTGTTGCATCTCAAGCCTCCGCACTGCGACCCTTCATCGCAAACAAGCCTTGTGGCCGTTTTTGGATGAAGATGATGATGAATACCAATACCGCGATTTTGGCCAGCACAGCTCCGGTCCAGCCTTCTAAAAATTTATTGAGCACGCCTAAACCCAGTGCGGCATACACCGTGCCAGCCAGCTTGCCCACGCCGCCGAGCACCACCACCATGAAGGCGTCCACGATATAGCCTTGTCCCAAATCGGGCCCCACATTGCCGATTTGGCTCAATGCACAACCTGCCAATCCCGCAATGCCAGACCCTAACGCGAACGCATAAGTGTCTATGCGTGCCGTGTTGACACCCATGCAAGAAGCCATGGCGCGGTTCTGCGTCACGCCGCGCACAAACAAACCCAAACGGGTCTGGCTGATCAACAAAGCTACACCAGCCAAAACCAGCAATGCAAACAACACAATCAACAAGCGGTTCCACGGCAAACTCAAATTGACCAGCACTTGTATGCCACCGCTCATCCACGACGGGTTTTCAACCGCGACGTTTTGCGCACCAAACACGGTTCGCACGGTCTGCATCAAGATCAAGCTGATGCCCCAAGTGGCAAGCAGTGTTTCGAGCGGGCGGCCATACAAATGGCGCAGCACCGAGCGCTCGAGCAACGCGCCCACTGCCGCCGCTGACAAAAATGCCATCGGCAAAGCAGCCACCAAGTAATAGTCAAAAGACGCGCCCATGTGCTGGCGAAAAAATGTTTGCACCACATAAGTGGCATATGCACCGACCATCATCAACTCGCCATGGGCCATGTTGATGACGCCCATCAAACCATATGTGATGGCCAAGCCCAAGGCCACCAACAACAATATCGAACCCAAACTCAAGCCTGTGAACAAGGCACCCAAACGTTCGCCCCAGGCCAGCGCCGATTGGATATCCGTCAGCGAGGCTTGCATTTGCGCTTTGACCGCCGCATCGGTTTCGTGCGTCATTTGCTGGTTCAACAGCAATTGGGTGTTGGGCGTTTTGCTTTTGCCCAAAGCCTTGGCGGCGGCAAGCCGCACAGCCGCATCAGGGTGGGTGATGTTGATCGCCGCCTGAGCGAGCATCAGCAATTCACTGATGGCCGGATTTTTTTCGGCGGACAGTGCTTTGTCGAGCAAGGTTTTTTTACTCGGGTCGGGCTCTGACACCAAAGCCGTTGCGGCCTTCATTCGCACCGCATCATCGGGACTGAGCAGTTGCAGTGCTGCCAAGGCCGAATCAATTTCACCGCGCATGCGGTTGTTGCTCACCACGCTCTCTGCGTTGGCCGGAATGGGTACAGCTTGTCCGGTGGTCGGGTCTGTGCCCTTGCCGTCTTGCACCATGATCACTTGCTGGCCCGCTATCACCACCGCATCGTCGGCCAAGGCCTGTAAAAAAACGGCGGTGGATGCATCGGCCTGTGTCAGGGCTTTTTGCAGACTTTCGATGCGGGCGTCTGTTTCACCCACAACGATATCGTGCACTTGCTGGGGCGTCAGTGCTTGCGCTGTTGACAGTTGCAACATGCCCATACAGGCCACCCAAATCCAAGCTATCGCTTTCATACCTTCTCTTTTCGCTGTTCATCAAAAGGGGGAGTGACTTGCGCCCTCCCCCTCGTCTAGTGGCCTGTTGCATCGGTTGCATCCACAACCGATACATACCCTCAAAAGTTACTTCTTGACAGGTTCGTCAGGCTTCTTGTCGTTGCCTTCGATGAACGGGCTCCATGGCTTGGCTTTCACAGGGCCAGGTGTTTTCCACACCACGTTGAACTGGCCATCTGCCTTGATCTCGCCGATGAATACCGACTTGTGCAAGTGATGGTTTTTCTCGTCCATTTTGGAAGTGATGCCGCTGGGTGCGGTAAACGTTTGTCCCGCCATGGCTGCAATGACTTTGTCCACATCGGTAGATTTGGCTTTTTCAACCGCTTGCTTCCACATATTGACACCGATGTATGTCGCCTCCATCGGGTCGTTGGTCATAGGACGGCGACGGCCGCTCAGGCCCTTATTGATCGCGTACAAGGACCAGTTGCGGACGAAGGCTTCGTTGGCCGGGTTCCTGAGGCTCATGAAGTAGTTCCAAGCCGCCAG
>JALRAA010000270.1 GCA_023262645.1 Burkholderiaceae bacterium | reverse complement strand
GGTGTTGCTGCAAGCCATCCGCGAAAAAACCGATATTCCGATGGTGGCGGCTGGCGGCATCGTCGATGGGCGTGGCATGGCTGCGGCCTTTGCGCTCGGTGCCGAAGCCGTGCAAATGGGCACACGTTTTGTGGCCAGCGCAGAAAGCCCGGTGCATCCCAACTACAAGCAAGCCATCGTGGATGCTGCTGCGACCGGCACCTACATGCTCAACACCAAATCGTCGCCTTGTATCCGCGCATTGAAAGCCGATTTCACCGCCCGTATCCATGAGGCTGGGCTGATGGAACCCACGGCGTTTGCAGGCATTCAACAGGTATATTTCGGGGGTGACATGAATGCCGCTCCGGCCCTTGCCGGTCAATCCGCAGGTCTGATACACGAGGTGAAAACGGTGCAAACCATCATCGAAGAAACCGTGCAACAGTTCCAAGCCATCGCCCAACGCATGGGCCAACTGAGCGCTGGTTTTTGACCCACTGTTTAAAAACGCATCCATGAACCCGACGCCAAACCTACTTGATCCTCTGCTTCAAGATGATGTGGAACGCCGCGAAGACTGCGCACTGACCGCTCAAGAAGATCAACAGTTGCGGCAACGCTCAAACTTGTGGGGCTTGGGGTTGGTGTTACACGCATGGGCCATGGTGGCCGTTTGCATGGCCGTGTTTGCCGCTTGGCCCAATCCCTTCACTTTTTTGGTGTGCAGCGCTTTGATTGGCGGGCGGCAACTGGGCCTGAGCATATTGATGCACGATGCGGCGCACCGTGTGTTGATGCGTCATCCCGCTTGGAACGATAACGTCGGACATTGGCTCGCAGGTGGCGCGGTGGGCTCGCACATGTACGACTACCGTCCCTATCACCTGACACACCATCGCCATACCCAGCAAGACAACGACCCAGACTTGGTGCTGTCTGCCCCGTTCCCCATTTCCCCGGCTGGGCTGCGCCGCAAAGTTTGGCATGACCTCAGCGGCCAAACTGGCATCAAACAACGCTTGGCCCAAATTCGCTCAGGCATGGGCAAAGACGGCACGCTGTGGCTGCGCCTATCGCGATTGCTGCGCCATGAACGCGCATTTATTTTGAGCAACATCGGTTTGTTTGGGGTGTTGTGGTGGGTAGATCAACCCATGTTGTTTGTGTGGATGTGGGTGTTGCCATTGCTGACATGGTTTCAACTCTTTAGCCGCGTGCGCAATATCGCCGAACATGCGGTAACCGGCGACCGAAACGACCGTTTACGCAATACCCGAACCACATTTGCCAACATGCTCGAGCGTTTATTCGTTGCGCCCTATTGGGTCAACTACCATCTCGAACACCATTTGTATGCATTTGTCCCGTGCTGGAAATTGCCTGCGGCCCACCGTTTATTGGTGCAGCGCGGGCTCGCACCCCAAATGGAAATTTCCCCCAGCTATGCGGCTGTCCTGCGCCAAGCTGTTCAACCCCGCTGATTTTTTTCAAAGGCTCCAGATGACATCCTTATTGCCACGCCGACCTTGGCTTGTTTTGTTTTTGCTGGCTTTGACCAGCCTGCCACCTGCATTGGCGGAATTGCCCACTGCGTCCCCCACGTCTGTGGGCTTGTCGGCAGAGCGCTTGAAAAGAATTCGCCCTGTGATTCAAAAAGAAATCGACAACCAACAAATGCCCGGTGCAGTGGTCATGGTGCTGCGCAAAGGCGCGGTGGTGTTCAGCGACGACATCGGCGTCAAACACGATGCGATTTTTCGCGCTTACTCGATGACCAAGCCCATGGTGTCTGTGCTGGCGATGATGATGGTGGAAGAAGGTCAGCTGCAGTTGGCCGACCCTGTTGCCAAGTTTCTGCCCGCGCTTGCCAAACAAACCGTGCTGGCCAACCCGTTTGACAACAGCACAGCCACCGTACCTGCGGTACGTGGCACCACCGTGCACGATTTGCTGCGCCACACCTCCGGGTTGACTTACGCAGAATTCACGCGCTCTGCCGCCATGAAACAAGCCTATATCGATGCCGGCTTGTTCTCCCTTGAAATGGGCCCCAAATGGATCACACTGACACCTGAGCAGCAAGTCGAGGCTTTCGCCAAAGCGCCCTTGCAGTGGCAACCCGGCAGTACTTGGGAATACAGTTTGTCCACCGATCTGCTGGGCCGTGTGCTCGAAGCCGTGGGCAAAAAACCGCTGAGCGTGATGTTGGAAGAGCGCCTGATCAAACCGCTGGGCATGAAAGACACCTCGTTTGTGGTGCCAGCCAGCAAAGCACACCGGATTGCAGAACCCTTGGCGATTGATCCCCTCACCCACAAACCCTTTCCCCCGATGCTGGATATCACCAAGCAGCAGGGCAATGACTCGGGTGGCGCAGGCTTGGCCACCACGGCTGATGACTATGTGCGCTTTTGTCAAATGCTGCTCAACGGGGGAACGCTGGACGGCAAGCGTTATTTGAGTCGCACGACGGTGGCATTGATGACCTCAGACCATCTGGGGCCCAAGGTGGCCACGCCTTTGCAACCCGGTGAATTGCTGATGGGTGTTCAGGGTTACACGTTTGGTTTGGGTTTCATGGTGAGGCAATCTCAGGGCATGGCGAGTGTTCCGGGTTCTGAGGGTGACTATGCATGGGCGGGTGCGGGTGGCACGTTCTTTTGGATTGATCCCAAGGAGCAGTTGATCGGTTTGTTGATGGCGCAAACGCCTGGGCCGCAGCGTCAGTATTACCGTCGCATGGTCAAGCAGTTGGTGTATCAGGCGCTGGAGTAGTTTGTTCTCTGGCAGATGCGTTTGGTTTTGGGTGTGTGCAATGTTTGGGGTGTTGGCAAGGCCG
>JALRAA010000026.1 GCA_023262645.1 Burkholderiaceae bacterium | reverse complement strand
GGATTTTTCAAGCCCAGGCTGAATATGATGAAGCCGGGGGGCCGGGGGAAATCGTGGCCGACTGCCCAACATGTCTCGCACAGAAGACTCCACCAATTGACCGTTGCCAAAAGCAATGGCTTGATCGGTCAACGACAAAGCATCACGCATAGAACCGCGGGCTGCTCGGGCCAATAACCGCAACGACTGCAGATCCGATTCAATCTGCTCAGCGGGCAACACATGCTGCAAATGTTCAACAATGGTTTGCGCCGCCATAGGCCGCAAATTGAATTGCAAACAACGGGACAAAACTGTCACAGGGACTTTGTGCGGATCGGTGGTGGCCAGCACAAATTTCAAATACTCAGGCGGTTCTTCGAGTGTTTTCAGCATGGCGTTGAAAGCATGCCCGGTGAGCATATGCACCTCGTCAATCATGAACACTTTGAAGCGACCTTGAACCGGCTTGTAAACCGCTTGCTCTAGCAATTGCTGAATTTCGTCCACACTGCGGTTGGAAGCAGCATCCAGTTCGGTGTAATCCACAAAATGTCCGGCATCAATGTCTGAACAAGCCGCGCACACACCGCAAGGTTGCGCTGTGATGCCCGTTTCGCAATTGAGCGATTTGGCCAAGATACGCGAGACAGTGGTCTTACCCACCCCTCTGGTACCGGTGAATAAATACGCGTGGTGCAGTCGTTGTGTACGCAGCGCATTGGTCAACGCTTGCACCACATGCGATTGACCTACCAATTGGTCAAAGTTTTTAGGACGGTATTTGCGGGCGAGCACCAGATAGGACATGCCGATGATTCTACGGGGCGTACAATTTCGCTTGACGGGCCTTCCCGCATGGCAAAGCGGCCAACCGGGTCAGGTGGGGAACCAAGCAGCCCTAACTGTGGAGCCAGTGCCGGGGTCAGGCTCGTCAACTTGAATAGATTTTTTCGCAATTCCTTCTCTCAGCATATTCCTAGAAATTGGCGCTGCTCATATTCATGACCAGCAACTTTACTGCTGATACATGTATTTTTACACTTACACGATGCCAACTTAAAATGGCACGAGGTTGGCGAAGGAGTATTTAAAAAATGAATAATAGTGTTTTCAAAAAAAATATACCAATTACTCTATTGGCCGCAATATTGGTTTGTGGATGTCAATCAACCAAAAATAACCTCGGTTATGCTGGAACCAAGAATTCAAAAATTTACTCACAAGAAGCCGACATAAACAGATCGCAAGCGCTTCTGAAATCAGGTGTTGAGTATTTGCAAAAAGGTGAAATTGACAAGGCACAGGCCATTTTCAATACTGGACTGAAATTTGATCTCAACAACCCAGCGCTTCATTTTTTCAACGCATACACATATCAGTTGAAATTTGAAAAAGGTGATGCTGACAGCTTTGTTACCGCTGAAGCTGGATACAAAACGGCAATTGGCTTAGACCCCACTCTTGATTTGGCTTATGTGCAATTAGGAAAGCTTTATCTCACATCTGGAAATTATGTTGAAGCCAAGCAGTCCTATGCACTTGCAGTTGATTCAAAGCCGAAACTACCTCAGGAAGGTTTATTCGGGTTGGCGCAATCGGCCATGCTAAGCGGTGATGCTCAAACCGCCATTTATGCCACCACAAAACTTGATGAATTGAAATGGAATGATCCAAGACTTTTTAGGCTGAAAGCTTTGTTAGCTGCCATGGCTAAACAACCAAAACAAGCCGCCGAGATGCTGGATCGTTATTCTGATCTTGAAAAAAATTCGAAAGAAACTAGATACTTAAAGACCCGTGTCGATCAATTGTTAGCAGCCAAAAGCAATGACTATCTGGTAGAAAAAAAGAAAATATTTTCCAACGACACACTTTTGGCTGAAGCAAAAACTGAAGAGCCTGCAGAAAAAGCCAAGGAATCAGTCCCTGAAAAAAAATCGGCTGCGGAGCCTTCAGAAGAACGCAAAAATTGGTTTAGATGCGATCCGCGCCCTGCACCAGTGTCAGAAAAAGATATCACTCCTTTACTGAACAATGGCCAATTGGCAGTATCAGAAGAAAATGCTTATGCGCCTACTTTGCCTGCTCCCTGTCCCGGTGAAAGACCGCCAAGTGCGATGATTGAAGTCACTTTGATCAGAACTGAAGAAACTGTTCAAAAAAGTTATGGTGTGAATCTGCTCGATGGTTTGAATTTAGGAAGAAGCTTTACACAAGCAGCTGATGGCTCCATAACTAAAACATCACAACTCTACAACACCATGGCCAGTGCAACTACTGCAGCACCTGTAGGCGCTACTGCATCTGTGACCCAAGGTTTTTTGAATTATTCGATGAATATCGCGAATTCGCTCTATACAAAAAATGAAGTCATTGCACGCCCTACGTTGGCAGCGGTTGACCGTTTGCCATCTGTATTTTTCAGTGGCGGCAATTTATCTATCAAAGTGGCCAGTTCAGTGGCCGGTACGGCCAGTACAGTTGTAGACAAGTCCATAGGTGTGGTTCTTTCTATCACACCAACTTTTTTGGACGATGAGCATGTTTTGCTGAACATCAGAGCATCACGTTCTTTTATTGAAGACAACCCTGACACCACCAATATTGCCTTAAACCTCACGCGTAATTCTGTGAATGCATCTGCCATGGTGAAATTTGGTCAAACTTTCATTCTTAATGGATTGATTGAGCGTGAAAAAGACCAATCACAAAATGGTGTGCCAGTATTGCAAGACATTCCTATCTTGCAATATCTATTCAGCAAGCAAGTCACGCTGGACTACAACCGTCAAATATTGACCTTGATCACAGTCAGAAAACTGATTGATTCTGATGATTCTGCATTAAAAGCCAAAGATTCCCAAGGCAGCATTTCGACACACAAACTTTCAGATGAAGTGGACTCTTTCATGAATTTGCAAAACAACAGACCCGTGCTGGATGAAGTGCTCAACGGCCTAAAGAAAGATAATTTTTTATTCAAGAAATTGAGCCAGCGTGATGTTTTACAAGATTCATATGGTTCACAAAAGGCATTAAATCGTATTGTCAGCGACTTAAAAGAAATGCTGTATTTCTAAGCTAACTTCGAAATCCTTTGCTTGGTTATTTTTAAAGTAAAGGATTTCAATTCCCATCGTCAAACACCCCCAGCACATCCGAATGGAACTCTCGGTTGTACAAAATCGCCACGATCAAAATCGTGGTCACCACAAAAAACAGGGGTGAAAAAAACCATCCCATGGTCGCGAATGAAAAATAATAAGCGCGCAGTCCGTCATTGAAGGTTTCTGCCGCTAAACCGGTCATGGCTGCGACCCGTTGGGCATAGTCGTCGCGCCGATCGGTGTGTTCGTGGAAATACTCGGGTGGCGGCAAGGCGCCGATCATCAAGGCCACGAATGTGTATTGGCGCATGGACCAAGAAAACCGAAAAAATGCATACACAAAAATTGAAATCAAGATCAGTATCTTGAACTCAAACACCAACATAGGCGTGGCTTGTGAAAAAGGAATTTCTCTGACAAATTCAGCCGCCTTGTCGGTCGTGCCCATCAAGGCGATCAAGCCACCGATGATGATGATGGTGGTGGACGAAAAAAACGAAGGCGTGTGAGAGAGGGTTTGCGTGATGATGCCGTCGAGCACGCGCGGATCGCGTGTCAAGGATTCTTTCACCCAACGCAACCGGAAACGGTTGGTGGCAGCCAAAATAGAGTGGCGATGCACGGCCAAGTTTCGGGCAAACACGGCGTAGCCGATCCACATGGCCATGAAAAAACACAGCGCCAGCCAATCCAGCCAGGGTAATAAGCTCAGGATTTTCATGGATCGATACTAACCCACAAACACCGGTCTTCCCTGCGGTTGACAAGGCCTTTGCGGGCCTTGATAGCCCTGAGCTGGCAGGATTCAATCAACCATGCAAGCGCTGGGTGATCTCGGCAACACGCTTGCCATAGGCGCGTGCAGTGTCTAAGTCGCCATCTGGAATATCAGCAGCCGGGCTGGTCGGGCCGACTTGCGCCATGGCGCCCGATGAAGAACCCAAGCGGTTCAGGTGTCCGTCATTGCCTTCGGCTTGACCGACCCAAACCATGCCCAATTGCATGCTCAAGGTCATGAAATATTGCAAGGTGGACAGCTTGTCGCCGCTCAGGTTACTGGAAATGGTGAAGCCACCTGCAACCTTGTTTTTCCATGCACCGCTCATCCAATACTTGGAGGTGGCGTCAGCGACTTTTTTGAACTGCCATGACGCCATGCCCATGTAAGTAGGTGATCCAAAAATGATGCCTTGGGCTTGTTCCAACACTTCCCAATCGGATTTGCTCAATTCGCCTTCGGGGCTGATGGCGATCAAATGGGCTTGCGCGCCTTCAGCCACAGCTTGCGCAACGCGTTGGGTGTGGCCATAGCCGGAGTGGTAAACAACTGCTGTCTTGCTCATGGGTGTGGTGTCCTGTGAAAGAAAAAAATTTATGCCGCCAGGTCAAACAACAGCACTTCGGCTTGGCGTGCGTGGCCCAAGTGCAATTCGGATTCGTCAGAGATCAACAACGCATCTCCGGCATTCAAGTTGTGGCCATTGGCCGTCAACGCACCGCTGATCAGGTGCAAGTACTGTTTGCGTTTGTTGTTCAAGGGTTGATGAAAAGATTCATCGCCGTCAAAAAGGCCGACGTACATCTGGGCATCGGCGTGAATTTTGACCGCGTGCGCCACGGGTTCAGGACCCGCCACCAAGGTCAACTGACCTCGCTTGCTTTGTGCTGGAACGGTTTTTTGTTCATAACTGGGCGTCACGCCTGTTCGGTCAGGCAATATCCAGATTTGCAAGAAATGGGTCTGTTGCTGCAGTGCATGGTTGAACTCGCTGTGGCGCACACCCGTACCTGCGCTCATGCGCTGAATGTCGCCCGGCGGGATGGCTTTGATATTGCCCATGCTGTCTTGGTGGGCCAATTCACCGCTGAGCACATAGCTGATGATCTCCATGTCTTGGTGACCGTGGGTGCCAAAACCTGTGCCCGGTGCAATACGGTCTTCGTTGATGACCCGCAAATTGCCCCAACCCATGTGGGCAGGGTCGTGGTAACCCGCGAAAGAAAAGCTGTGGTGGGACTGCAACCAACCATGGTCGGCCCATCCCCTGTCCTCTGATTTGCGCAATATCAACATGTGTTGCCTTGTCTATCTGAGCGATGAATGTAAATCGCCACAGGTGCGTGCAAACCTGTGCAGATTGATGGCATCATTCAAATTATTTGACCAATAAGGCCTTGAATGAACTTCGCGCGAGACGTATTGACCCCGGAAAGCCTGACCATGCTGCAAACCATTGCCCGCTTGGGCAGTTTTGCGGCAGCCGCTCGCGAAATGGGCTTGGTGCCCAGCGCCTTGAGTTATCGGGTCAGGCAAATGGAAGATGCACTGGATGTGCTGTTGTTTGACAGGTCATCGCGGCAGGCCAAGCTGACGGCTGCAGGCGATGAGTTGCTCAGCGAAGGCCTGCGTCTGCTCAACGACATGGACAGCATTGCGCACCGCATCAAACGGGTGGCAACTGGCTGGGAGAGCCAGTTCACCGTGGTGGTAGACACCATCATTCAACAACGCGTGGTGATGGATTTGTGCCAACATTTTTTTGAAGCCAATCCACCCACACGCCTGAGATTGCGCGATGAAACCCTGAGCGGAACACTTTATGCATTGACATCGGGCCAAGCCGATTTGGCCATCGGCGTGGTCTTGCAAGAGGAACTGCCCTCTGGTTTGCGCTTTGAAGAAATCGGTCCGGTCATGCGATTTGTGTTTGCGGTGGCGCCTGGGCATCCACTCGCGACAGCCAGCCAGCCACTCAGCGATGCAGATGTTCGTGCACACCGTGCAGTCGCGGTGGCTGACTCGGTGCCGCAGGGCAACGGCATCACCATTGGCTTGCTGGCAGGTCAAGATGTGTTGACCGTACCGAGCATGGCCGCGAAGCTCGATGCCCAATTGCGCGGCATGGGCGCGGGGTTTTTGCCGGAGCCCTTGGCCAGACCCTACATAGAACGCGGGGAATTGGTCGAATGCACTGTGTTGCGGCCGCAACGCAGCGGCAAAATTGTTTACGCATGGCGTGACCACCCGAGACACCGCACAGCACCCGCCGGTGACCGGGCCTTGCAATGGTGGTTATCTCAACTCACCCATGCACACACCCGCCAAGCCTTATTGGGACAAGCCATGGGTTCGGCAGGGTCGCCAAGGGTGTAGAGTCAGGCCATGAAACACACAGCTGTCATTGGCGCCGGCATGGCCGGTATCGCAGTCGCCCGTACCTTGATGCAAGCGGGCCATCAGGTCAGTGTGTTCGAAAAAAGCCATGGCGCAGGTGGTCGCATGGCCACACGAAACACGCCCTATGGCAACTTTGACCATGGTGTGCAGTATTTCACCATTCGCGACCCGCAATTCATGAAAGCCATCACCCATGTCCCGGGCACTCCCGAGATTTGCCGCCCATGGAGTGCGAATGCCGTTCGGGTGCTCGACCCTTTGGGTCGTGTCGTTGAGGCGCCCTTGCCGCTGCGCGAGCCGCATTTCGTGGCGGCTCCGGGCATGAACAGCTTACTGAGACATTGGGCCCAACCCCTGCACGAGGCGTGTGGTTTGCATCTGGAGTCGCAAGTTCAGTTTCTGCGTCGATCGGCTGCCACGGGCAAGTCTTGGGACATCGTGTGCAGCGATGGTGTTGCGCACACAGGTTTTGACCAAGTGGTGTTGGCAATTCCGCATGTACAAGCTGACTACTTGCTGCGTCAGTCTGGCGCGCCAGCAGCCGGTTTCAACGGTCTCAATGACATGGCTGGAGTAGAGGTTGCCCCGTGCTGGACGCTGATGTTGGCGTTCCCGCTGGCACAACCCACTCTGAACCATTTAGGCCCCCAATGGAATGCGGCTCGCAGCACCCACCACCGTGTGGCTTGGATATGCAGGGAGTCCTCCAAACCGGGACGTTCATCGGTCGAGCGTTGGACGGTACAAGCCAGCGCGCAATGGTCGCAACACCATTTGGAAGACGATGCACAGCGTGTGCAAGACAAGCTGTTGAAGGCTTTCTCAGAATTGACCGGTATTCGTGCTGAACCGGGATTTGCCCAAACGCATTTGTGGCGCTATGCCAAAACTGTTCAGCCTTTGGGAAAAAAGCACCTGTGGGACCCGAAGTTAAGCCTAGGGGTGTGCGGTGACTGGTTGCTGGGCCACCGGGTTGAAGATGCTTTTGTCAGCGGGCTGAGTCTGGCTCTGCGCATGGCTGACAAAAGCCAGTAAATACAGAATCAGCGGCGTGGCTTGTTGAGCCAATTGGCCAACAAGAAAATCATGACGATGATCCACATGATGAATAAAACGGTTTGGACTTTCATGGTGTTCTCCTAGTGTGTGGCTGACTGAAAAAGTGGCGGGGACTCAAGACTTGGCTTTCACCAAGGGGTTCATGATCAAAACCGTCAATATTAACAAGATGATTTCTAGACTATACACAACAGAATATGCGCCAGCCGAGGCGGTGAATTGCGCGGCGAGGTCGCGCAAAATGCCACCCAAAGCCATGGCCATGCCTGCTGTAGAAGCCTGAACGGCGCCCCAAGCACCCAAGGCCAAGCCCGCCTGCCCCGGCGGTGCGCTGTTCATGGTGGCGGTCAAGGTACCGTGCCCGAACAAACCAGCACCCAAACCGATGAACACCACCCCAATGGTGAACATGGGAATAGACGCTTGTGGCGCTGAAAAAATAACCGCACAAAAAGCAGGAATGCCCACCATGGCACCACGGCTGGCCATCTTGAACGGGTCAGCGCCTTTGCTGAGTACATGCGACGCCCAAGCGAAACCCACCAAACCACCCATGGCCAAAAAAGCCGTCAAGTAGGTGGTTTGGGCGACGCTCAAGCCAAGAATTTCTCCGCCAAAAGGCTCCAGCAGAATGTCTTCCATGCTAAAGGCCATGGTGCCCAAGCCAATCGCCCACAAACGGCGAACGGCGTTTTCGCCACTGCAAAACATTTTGAAAGAGGACAAAAAGTCGGGGTCCTCTTCGTACTCACCGGGTGGCCGCCCGCGCGATCTGCCTTCTTGTTTCCACAAGGCAATGACATTTAAAGAAATGGTCATCACGGCAGCAGCTTGTACGGTTCGAATCAAGGTGCCCGGTGAGAAATCCTCAAGCACATGGCCGAACACCATGGAACTGAATATGACGCCTACCAAGAGCATCACGTACATCAGACCCACCACTTTCGGCCGGTCTTGGGCAGGCGCCAAATCGGTGGCCAATGCCAAACCCACGGTTTGGGTGGTGTGTAACCCTGCACCCACCAACAAGAATGCCATGCCAGCGCCCAAGTGACCCACCCAAGCAGGCGCGTGTGAAGCCTGCCCCAAACCACCCAACACCAACAACGCAAATGGCATGATGGCAAAACCACCGAATTGCAACAATGTGCCCATCCAAATGTAGGGAACGCGGCGCCAGCCCAAGTGCGATCGGTGGTGGTCAGAGCGAAAACCGATCAAGGCGCGAAACGGTGCGAACAGCAAAGGCAATGACACCATGACCGCCACCAACGAGGCGGGGACATGCAATTCCACAATCATCACGCGATTGAGTGTGCCGATCAACATGGCGAGCGCCATGCCAACAGAAATTTGAAACAAGGAAAGCCGCAATAACCTGCTGAGCGGTAATGTGTCGGAGGCCACATCTGCGAAAGGCAGGAATTTGGCGCCGATCTTGATCCAGCTTTTGGTGGGTTTAGCGACCGTGGTGTTCATTTGAAAAATGGACCGGAATGGTTGCATTCCGGCCCATTCAAAAAAAGAAATTTTTGGGGGGTCAGGCAGTTGGCGTTTTGACAGTCTGAACGACCGCTGCGCTGGCTGCACTTCCATTCAAAAATTTCTTGACCCAAGTGGTGTTGAGGGTCAAAGCCAAGTGAACCGAGAACGATCCAATGGCCACTGCCGCGAGGATGATGGGAAGGCCGACAGAGGGTTTGACCACTGTCCAGATTTTTCCGTAGATCATGTGGTGCTCCTTTTATTTCAACCAAGGGGAATAGATGTACGCCAGCAAATGCGCCAACGCTGCAATCATTCCAAAGATTTGAGTCCCTTGGATAAGGTGCCGATGAATTTCTTCTGACTCGGCTTCTGTCAGGCCGGTTGGCCCTACTTTGTCTGACATGGTGTTATCTCCTTGAAAGATTTTCACGTCCGTGCAAAACCCGCACGAGGGTTACTCATGGCCCCCATGGCCACAAATGGGTTCAATCCCTTACGGAATTAAAGTGATTTTAGATTGACACTCTATTCTGTCAACCTTTATTTACAGTCTATTTTTGACGCCTTCGAGCACCTATATACTTCTCGCAACTCTTTGAATTCATTGGATTTTTTATTTTTCTGTTCCTCTTATGAGCTACCGTGGCCGCTTTGCCCCCTCGCCCACTGGGCCGCTGCATGCCGGTTCTTTGGTGGCGGCATTGGCCAGTTGGCTGGACGCCAAAGCGCACCATGGCGTATGGTTGGTTCGCATCGAAGACGTGGATCAACCACGTTGCTCTGTCGACGCAGCGCATCACCAATTGGCACAGCTCGCTGCCTGCGGAATGCACAGTGAAGAGCCGGTGGTGTGGCAATCGCAGCGTTCAAACCTTTACCAAGAAGCGTTGGACAGATTGAAAAAGCTGCAAGCGGTTTACGCCTGCCAGTGTTCACGTGCAGCCATTGCCACAGCGTGGCTGGCGCAAGGCATCGCCAGTGAACGTCACAAAGACAGGCCCTACCCGGGCAGTTGTCGCGGTTTGTCTTTGCCATTTCGCGCGGGTATGTCTGTGCGTTTTAAAGTTGATGAAACCGCATGGGCGTGGCATGACAGACGACTGGGTGACCAAACGCAAAATGTCGCGGCCTGTGTTGGTGACTTTGTGCTGTGGCGCCGTGATGGTTTGTGGGCGTATCAATTGGCTGTGGTGGTTGACGATGCCGCGCAAGCCATCACGCATGTGGTGCGCGGAGAAGACTTGGCCGACAACACGCCCAGACAATGTCTGTTGCAGCAAGCGCTGGGGTTGCCCCAGCCCACTTACTTGCACACCCCGCTGGTTTTGGCCGAGGACGGAGCAAAGCTGTCAAAACAAAATGGCGCGCAAGCCGTGGAAATTGGCTCGCCTGAACAAGCATTGGCCGCCTTGCAATCCGCCGCCAACGTCTTGCAGTTACAACCCTCCCAAGCCGCGACATGCGCACAAGCGCTGGCCGAATGGGTGATGCAATGGCGTGACCAATGGGGCACAACCGCCTGAGTCGTGGTGG
>JALRAA010000269.1 GCA_023262645.1 Burkholderiaceae bacterium | reverse complement strand
TCCCGGCACGGGTGGCACGGTGCACATCATCATTAACAACCAGATCGGCTTTACCACCTCGGACCCGCGTGACATGCGCTCTAGCGCGTTCTGTACCGATATCGTGAAAATGGTGGAGGCGCCAGTCCTGCACGTCAATGGCGATGACCCTGAGACCGTAGTACTGGCCACGCACCTCGCGCTGGAATACCGCATGAAGTTCCGCAAGGACGTGGTGGTGGACATTATTTGCTTTCGCAAACTCGGCCACAACGAGCAAGACACCCCCAGCCTGACACAGCCGCTGATGTACAAAAAAATCGGCGTGCATCCGGGCACCCGCAAGTTGTTCGCCGATAAGCTGACGGCCCAGGGCCTGGGCGAGACCCTGGGTGAGGACATGGTCAAAGCCTACCGAGCCGCATTGGACGAAGGCCGCCACGCAGCGGACCCGGTGCTGACCAATTTCAAGACCAAGTTCACCGTGGACTGGGCGCCGTTCTTGGGTAAAAAGTGGACCGATGTAGGGGACACCGCGCTGCCCTTGAGTGAGTGGAAACGTCTGGCAGAACGCATGACCACCATCCCACCCACCTTGACGCCGCACCAACTGGTACGCAAGGTCTATGACGATCGCGCGGCCATGGGCCGGGGCGATATCCCCGTCGATTGGGGCATGGGCGAACACATGGCCTTTGCGTCCTTGGTCGCTAGCGGTTACCCGGTGCGCCTGTCGGGTGAGGACTGCGGTCGTGGCACCTTTACCCACCGCCATGCGGTAATTCACGACCAGAACCGCGAAAAATGGGACGTGGGCACCTACGTGCCATTGCAAAACGTGGCCGACGGACAAGCCCCGTTTGTGGTGATCGACTCGATATTGTCCGAAGAAGCGGTGCTGGGATTTGAGTACGGCTATGCCTCTAACGACCCCAACACCATGGTGATATGGGAAGCGCAATTTGGCGACTTTGCTAACGGCGCGCAAGTGGTGATCGACCAGTTCATCGCTTCTGGCGAAGTGAAATGGGGTCGGGTCAATGGCATCACCTTGATGCTGCCACACGGTTATGAGGGGCAAGGGCCCGAGCACAGTTCAGCGCGTGTCGAGCGTTTCATGCAACTGGCCGCTGACACCAACATGCAAATCGTGCAACCCACCACCGCAAGCCAAATCTTTCATGTGTTGCGCCGACAAATGGTGCGCAATTTGCGCAAACCGTTGATCATCTTCACGCCCAAATCGTTGCTGCGCAACAAAGATGCAGCGTCTCCGTTGTCTGAGTTCACCAAGGGCGGCTTTCAAACCTTGATATCCGAAGTCAAAGATGTCAAAGCGGACAAGGTCAAGCGCGTGGTGGTGTGTTCAGGCAAGGTCTATTACGACTTGGCGAAAAAGCGCGAAGAAGCCGGCCATGACGACACAGTATTGCTGCGTTTAGAACAGCTCTATCCGTTCCCGCACAAGGTGTTTGCCGCTGAGTTGAAAAAATACCCGAACGCGACCGAGGTGTTGTGGTGCCAAGACGAACCGCAAAACCAAGGCGCATGGTTTTTTGTGCAGCACTACTTGTTTGAAAACATGGTCCCGGGTCAGAAACTGGGATACAGCGGACGCGCCGCGTCGGCTTCACCTGCGGTGGGTTATTCGCATTTGCACCAAGAGCAACAAAAAGCGTTGGTCGACGGTGCGTTTGGCCGACTCAAAGGTTTCATACTGACCAAATGAATACCGCTCTAGCGCGTTATTGACCCATTTTTCATTCAGGAATTCACCATGTCTATCGTTGAAGTCAAAGTCCCCCAGTTGTCCGAATCCGTGGCCGAAGCCACGTTGTTGCAGTGGAAAAAGAAAGTTGGCGAAGCTGTTTTGGCCGATGAAATTTTGATCGATGTTGAAACCGACAAAGTCGTGCTCGAAGTGCCCGCCCCAACAGCGGGCGTGTTGGTGGACATTTTGTGCGCCGATGGCAGTACCGTCACGGCAGACCAATTGATCGCCCGCATCGACACGGCTGCCAGCGCATCGACGGCTGCTGCACCAGCAGCCGCCAAGCCTGTTGCAGCAACGGCGGCGTCTGTCACTGCAAGTGCTGCAACAACTTCTTCATCCAAATCAGATGTGCTCATGCCGGCCGCTGCCAAACTGATGGCGGACAAGCAAATGCCAGCAGGCTCTGTGGCTGGCACCGGCAAAGATGGTCGCGTCACCAAAGGCGATGTGCTGGCGGCTGCTTCGGCGGGCGCCAAACCGACTGCTGCATCGATTCCCACGGGCGTGCCCACGCAAGTGTTGCCCCAGGTCGAAGGCCCCGCTGTCCATTTGGGCGAGCGTCCAGAGCAACGTGTGCCCATGAGCCGTTTGCGAGCACGGGTCGCCGAGCGCTTGTTGCAATCGCAATCGACCAATGCCATCCTCACCACGTTCAACGAGGTGAACATGGCGCCTGTCATGGAAATGCGCAAACGTTTTCAAGAAAAATTTGAAAAAGAGCATGGCGTGAAGATTGGCTTCATGAGCTTTTTCGTCAAAGCGGCTGTGCATGCACTCAAGAAATTTCCTGTGCTCAATGCATCGGTCGATGGCAATGACATCGTCTACCACGGTTACTTTGACATTGGCATTGCGGTCGGTTCACCGCGCGGTTTGGTGGTGCCGATTTTGCGCAACGCGGACCAGATGAGCTTTGCCGATATCGAGAAAAAAATCGCCGAATATGGCGTCAAAGCCCGTGACGGCAAACTCGGTATCGAAGAAATGACCGGCGGCACCTTCTCTATCAGCAACGGTGGCGTGTTTGGCTCCATGCTGTCCACACCCATCATCAACCCACCGCAATCGGCCATTC
>JALRAA010000268.1 GCA_023262645.1 Burkholderiaceae bacterium | reverse complement strand
GGCGATGGTAGACACCAAAATCATGTTGGCGTATTCGCCCAAGAAAAACAACGCGAAGGACATGCCGGAGTATTCGATCATGTGGCCCGCCACGATTTCGGATTCACCTTCCACTACATCAAACGGATGGCGGTTGGTTTCAGCCAAACTGGCAATGAAATACACCACAAAAATAGGCAGCAATGGCAACCAGTTCCATGACAAAAAGCCCAGACCTTGCTCGGCGAACATCCCTTTGCCCTGCCCAGTGACGATGTCGCTGAGATTGAGACTGCCAGAAACCATCAACACCACGACCAGACAAAAGCCCATGGCGATTTCATAGCTGACCATTTGTGCGGAAGCACGCAACGCGCCCAAAAAAGCGTATTTGGAATTCGAAGACCAGCCAGCAATGATGATGCCGTACACCTCTAAGGATGTGATGGCCATCAAAAACAACAAGCCCGCATTGACATTGGCCAGCACCACTTCTGGGCCAAAGGGAATCACAGCCCATGCCGCCATGACAGGCATGATGGTCATCACCGGCCCCAAAAAAAACAAGCCCGAACTGGCCTTGGTCGGCAAGATGATTTCTTTGGTGAGAATTTTGATCGCGTCTGCAATCGGTTGCAACAGACCGCCGGGACCGATGCGGTTAGGGCCCAAACGGATTTGTGTGAACCCAATGGCTTTGCGTTCCCACAAGGTCAAATAGGCCACGCAGCCCAACAACGGCAACACCACCGCCACGATTTTCAACAATGTCCACAACACGGGCCACAGCAAGCTCGTCCACCAAGGTGCGGTGAACAACGAGGCACCTGCGTTGAACAACAGGTCAACCATGTACCACCCCTTCTCGCGCATCTGCGGTCATTTGCAATGCAGGGGCGCGGCGAACCAACGCATCTAGCTGATAGATGGATGCACACACGGGTGCTTGTGTGGCTGGGGTGAGATCAATGCTGGCATGGGTTTCATTGGACAAACGCGATGCAATGTCAGCCGGCAATGCCTGTGCACGAACTTCTTCAATCGTTTCAAACGCAAAACCCGCCAATCCCAGCATGCTGCCAAGCACCCTGAAGACTTTCCATGCCGGACGGGTTTCGCCCAAGGGCTTGACTACGCCATGAAAACTTTGTGCACGCCCTTCGGTGTTGACAAACGTGCCGGCTGTTTCAGTGAATGGCGACACCGGCAACAACACGTCGCTGATATCCAAATTGGTTTTAAAGGGTGACAGGGTGACCACCATGTCTGCAGTATCCAGCCGATGCTGTTTCACAGCACAGTCGTGTTCAGGTTCGGTATGCAACAAAAACATGGCTTTGATAGACGTGGATTGCAACATGTGAGCCGCATGCATGCCCTGGCTCATGGGTCTGGCAGACACCAGTTGTGCGCCCACCGTGTTGGCGGCTTCGCCCAAATAGCCGACGGTGCAACCCGCGTGTTGTCCAATGAATTGCGCCAGCGCCAGCAAGCCGGAAGCCTTGGCATGGTGAGCTGCTGCATTACCCAGCAAGATGGCTTTGCGCTCACCGCTGACCAAGGCTGCTGCAATGGTTTGCACGCCAGGTGCATGGGCATTACCCGCCACGGGAGGCTGTGTGTTTTTCAACTGCGCAACCGCAGCGGCAATATCGGCCAAAGACTGTACCCATACCGATGGATCAGCCAAAACGGTATGCGCCACAGGCATGGCCCAGTCAAACGCATTTTCATTCAAGGCAAATACCTTCGCGCCACGGCGTGCTGCTTGTCGAATGCGCTGCGCCAACAAAGGCTGGTCTTTGCGAATATGAGAGCCAATGATCAAGACGGTGTCCAGCGTTGACAAAGAAGCCAGGGAAGTGCCTAACCAACGTACTTTACCCTCGTGCGTGAAGTCGGCAGCACGCAATCGGGTGTCAATGTTGTCACTGCCAAGGCCACGCATGAACTGCGTTGCAAGATAAAGTTCTTCGAGCGTGCTGTGTGGACTGGCCAAACAACCCAGTGCGGCGTCCCCATGGTCTGCGCGAATTTGTTGAACACCGTTGGCAACGTATTCAAGGGCGGTGGACCAATCCACAGTGATCCATTCTCCGTTTTGCTTGAGCATGGGCTGTGTCAATCGGTCTTCGCTGTTGAGCGCTTCGTAACTGAAACGATCGCGGTCTGCGATCCAGCATTCGTTGACCTCTTCGTTTTCTAAGGGAACCACACGCATCACGCGGTTGTTTTTCACTTGCACCATCAAATTGGCACCGGTGGCATCGTGCGGGCTGATGGATTTGCGGCGGCTCAGCTCCCAAGTGCGGGCTTGGTAGCGAAATGGCTTGCTGGTCAATGCGCCAACCGGACAGATGTCGATCATGTTGCCAGACAACTCGGAATCCACGGTCTCACCGACAAAGGCTTCAATTTCAGAATGCTCGCCCCGCTGAGACATGCCAAGCTCCATGCTGCCTGCGATTTCCTGACCGAAACGAACGCAACGGGTGCAATGGATGCATCGGCTCATTTCTTCCATGCTGACCAAGGGGCCGACATCTTTGTGGAACACGACACGCTTTTCTTCTTCATAACGAGAAGCACTGCCGCCATATCCCACCGCCAAATCTTGCAACTGGCATTCACCGCCTTGGTCGCAAATAGGGCAATCCAAGGGGTGGTTGATCAGCAAAAACTCCATCACCGCTTTTTGTGCCTTGATCGCACGATCTGATTGGGTGTGCACCACCATGCCTTGGGTCACCGGTGTGGCGCATGCGGGCATGGGTTTGGGCGCTTTTTCAATATCCACCAAACACATGCGGCAATTGGCAGCAATGCTGAGTTTGCGGTGGTAACAAAAATGCGGGATGAAGGT
>JALRAA010000267.1 GCA_023262645.1 Burkholderiaceae bacterium | reverse complement strand
TCCAAACTGTCGCGCGACGCAGGCTCAAAACATTGGGCGATGTCACTGCCCAGCAAGCGCTTGACCGCGTCTTTCAACACCGATTGCGCGGCATGGTTGGCTTCCATCACGCGGCGTTGCGCCACATCGACCACCAACATCGGATCGGCCACCGATTCAAACAACAGCCGGTAACGCGCTTCCATGTGACGCAAACGCAAGTAATCGCGCTCCATCGATTGGTGGGCATCGACCAAACGCCGCTGCATTTGCGACACGCCACTCAAGTCGCGTCCAAACAACCAAAATTGGGTGTTTTGCGCAAACGCCACCGCCATGACTTGCAGGGGCACATCGGTCTCAGCGGGGCCGAGCAAATTGATATGCCGCCAGGCATTGGGCGTGCCTGCTTTGGGCGGGACAAACAATTGGCGAATTTTTTCCAAACTGTCTAAGGTGGACACATCGGACAGGTTTTTGCCTTTCCATTCGGTCAAGTTCAGGCGTTGCAGCTCTTTGCCGCTGACATGTATGTCATGGATATGGCCAGATGCATCCGTCACGAAAATGACGTCAGACAAAGCCGACAAAAGACTTTGTACTTGCTCGGAAGGTAATGCGTTAAGGTTCACGACTCGGTCTGACACTGGCATGGATTTGGGTCTGCTGTACTTTTTCCAGTGCCTGTGTGTGTGCTTGGTCCGCCCGCAAACACGAGAAATCCGCGCCCAACAGTTCTGCCAAATTGGGTTGCAAACGCAACAAAGGACCGCCAGCCATGACCAACATATGGGGGTTGCCCGATTGCTTGCGCAAACTGGCAATGGTTTTTTTCAACACTGGCACTTGGCGGTCTTCAGACACCGAAAATCCCAGTATATCTACCCATTCCGACCGCACGGCCACCGCCATGTCCTGCTCGGCAAACTGGTTGGCGCTGTACACCTGCCAGCCATATCGCTTGAAATATTGAGACAAAAGCAGTAATCCCAGCGAATGTTGCGAACCCGGTGGTCTGAGCAACAAAGCGGTCAAAGAGGCCGCAGGCTTGGCTTTTTGCAAACCCATGACAAATTCTGCGCTCAGGCTGTAGACCAATTCTTCCAACCGAAAAATGCCACTGGTGACCTGAATGAAGTCAATATCGTCGATTTCCCACCAGTCGTGGAATAAACGGGCCGCCTCGGGAATGGTGTCCAGGTAAAGGCTTTCGATGTCGAAATCCTGCGCGAGCAGGGAACGCGCATAGGCTTCTGGCGCGGCATGATCGGAGGAGACGCAAGCCCGACCCAGCGCCACACTGTGGGCCGGCAACATGGGTTTTTTGGCGTACACACGCACAGCGGTATCGATCAACTGCGGAATGACATGCGACACCAAGGCTTGTCGCAAAGGTGTGCTGATTTCAGTATTGATCGTGTCTTGCACTTGACCCCCTGCCCACATGCCTGCTTTAATCAGATAAATAAGTCACAAAGTGTCAGAGTTTTTAGACAGTCAGTGACTAGGGAAAACCCCAGTTATGTCATCTTTAAATAACGTCAATTCAAGTTGACACATTGGCGTTCTAACCCTACAGTCAGTTCATGGATTTTCCCCTTTTTCAGCCATGAACGACGCCCCAGAACCGTCTGTCAGCGCCGGTTTGTACACGCCCCAAGAACGGGCGCGGCGTGACGCGACCATTTGGACGCCGGTGCAAGGTTTTTTGGCAGCATTCCAGTTCATGGTGTTTGCGGTCAGCGTGTGTCTGATCGCCCGTTACATGGTCACTGGCGAAGGCGAAACCGCAGCGGTGTGGTCGGTGGTGTTCAAAACGCTGGTGCTCTACGCCATCATGGTGACCGGTTCGATCTGGGAAAAAGTGGTGTTTGACAAATGGTTGTTTGCGCCCGCATTTTTCTGGGAAGACGTGTTCAGTTTTCTGGTGCTGGGTTTGCACACCGCTTATTTGTGGAGTGTGTACACCGGCAACATGGGCACGCGCGAGCAGCTTTGGCTGGCACTCGCCGCTTACGCGGCCTACGCCATCAACGCCGGTCAATTTCTGCTGAAGCTGCGCGCCGCTCGCGCCCAAGAACGCGCCACATTGGCCATGCACCAGGAGTTGGCCGCATGACTGGCATGCCCGTCATCCCTATTCGCAGCGACACGGGCAGCTGCGATACATCGCCATTGATCACCACCGAACGCGGCCAACGCGAGGTGTTTTGCGGCCTCACCGGCATCATTTGGTTGCACCGCAAAATCCAAGACGCATTTTTCTTGGTGGTGGGCTCGCGCACTTGTGCGCACCTGATCCAATCCGCTGCGGGTGTGATGATTTTTGCCGAGCCTCGGTTTGGCACGGCCATCATCGACGAGCGCGACCTCGCTGGCTTGGCCGACTGCAACGACGAACTCGACAAAGTGGTCGACAAACTGTTGTTGCGCCGTCCCGATATACGCACCTTGTTCTTGGTGGGCTCCTGCCCTTCCGAGGTCATCAAGCTCGACCTGTCTCGCGCCGCCGAACGCTTGAGCCGACGCCACAACCCCGCCGTGCGGGTGTTGAACTATTCCGGCAGCGGCATTGAAACCACGTTCACACAAGGCGAAGATGCTTGCCTCAATGCATTGGTGCCCGTGTTACCCACCTTGCCTCCCGGCTCCAAGCCGCGTCTGATGGTGGTGGGTACGCTGGCAGACATTGTGGAAGACCAAATACGTCGCTTGCTCACCGACATGGGTGTGCGCGATGTCGATTTCTTTCCGCCACGCAACAGCACACAATTGCCCGAGGTCGGTCCTGACACGGTATTTTTACTGGCGCAACCCTTCTTGGCCGACACCACGCTGTCGCTTGAAGCGCGCGGTGCAAAGCGAC
>JALRAA010000266.1:279-2850 GCA_023262645.1 Burkholderiaceae bacterium | reverse complement strand
CGCCACGCTCGACCATGTCGGCGGTGCTGAGCTTCTCGATGCGCTCGCCGCGCAGCTCGATCGAACCCTTGGTGACCTCGCCGCGCTCGCCGGCGAGCAGGTTGCTCACCGCGCGCAGCGTCGTCGTCTTGCCGGCGCCATTGGGCCCGATGAGCGTGAACACCTCGCCCTTGCGCACGTCAAAGCTGACCTGGTTGACGGCCAGCACGCCGCCGAAGCGCATGCTCAGTTTGTGGGCGGAGAGAAGGACGTCGCTCATGACAGCCGGTCCGACTTCTGGAAGGACTTCTGGCGCTTGAACATGCCCTTGCGGTAGAAGGGGAACAATTCAAACCAGGTGCGAATCTTTAACCAGCGGCCATACAAGCCCATGGGTTCGAACATGACAAATGCAATCAACACCAGGCCATACACCACCGATTGCAATCCCGCCGTTTGGCCGATGGCCTCGGGCAAAAAATCTTTGCCCAAGGTGATGAACTGCGGCAAGGTGATGAGAAATATCGCGCCCAAAAACGCGCCGTGCACCGAACCCAAGCCTCCAATCACCACCATCAACAGCAAATCGATGGACTGCAAAATCCCGAATTGATCAGGGCTGATGAATTGCATTTTGTGGGCGTACAGCGCACCGCCCACACCCGCCAGGGCTGCCGACAACATGAAAGAAAGCGTTTTGTAATAGGCCAAATGAATACCCATGCTTTGCGCTGAAATTTCAGAATCACGGATGGCGACAAACGCACGGCCAGTGGGAGATCGCAACACATTGAGCACCGCCAAAGTACACAGCACCGTCACCCCCAAACACACCGCATAAAACGATTCAGCGCTGTCTACTTTCCAACTGCCCAACACCATGGCTTTGACATGCATGCCGGCATTGCCGCCGGTGACACTTTCCCAGCGCGCCAAGCCCTCTTCCACAATGAACCCGAACGACAGCGTGGCAATGCCCAGAAAAATACCTTTGACCCGCAGCGCGGGCAAACCCACCACCGCGCCGACCAATGCCGACAAACCTGCGGCCACGGCCAGCGTCACAGGAAAAGGGGTGCCGTGGGCAGACAACACCGCCGCCACATACGCCCCCACCCCCATGAATGCAGCATTGCCTATCGAAAACAAACCGGTGAACCCCGCAAGCAGCATCAGCCCCAAACCCATGATGCTGTAGATCATGACAAAAATCAGTTGTGCAAGCCAATACTCCTGCAACCAAAAAGGCGCGGTCACCAAACCCAACAACAAAATGCCATACCAAAACACATGGCCACCATGGCGGGCCAGTTGTATGTCTTGTTGGTAGCTGGTTTTGAAAATAAAGCGCATGCGTCAGACCTTTTTGCGCAGGTTGTCGCCAAACAGGCCGTTCGGTTTGAACACCAACATCAGCAACACCACCACATAGGCGGCAACATCTTTGAAACCTTCGGGCAACCAAAAGCCCGACAGAGACTCCACCACACCAATGATGATGCCGCCCACAATCGCGCCGGGCAAACTGCCAAAACCGCCCACCACCGCCGCAGGAAAAGCCTTCAAACCGATGAAGCCCATGTTGGCATGCACAAACGTGATCGGCGCGAGCAAGAGTCCGGCGATGGTCGCCACCACCGCTGCCAACGCCCACACCAAACTGTTGAGTCGCTTGACAGGGATGCCCATGTAATAAGCCGCCAGTTGGTTTTGTGAAGTGGCTTGCATGGCAATACCCACGCGCGAATACTTGAACATCAAATAGAGCAAGCCGCACAAGACGGCGGTGGTGGCCATCACCACCAACTGCGTGGCGCCCAACACCAAGCTGCCCCACTGAAAAGACAGGTCTGCATAAGGAACAGGCAAGTTGTGGGTTTCAGTCCCGATGTTGGGAATCATGGTGACCAAACCTCGCGCGACGTATCCCACGCCAATCGTCAACATGACGATGGCAAACGCCGGTTCGCCCAGCACAGGGTGGATGACCACGCGTTCGACCAGCCAGCCCATGCACGCCATCACCAGCAAAGACACCACCACCGCGACACCGAACGGCCAACCCAAGTATGTGACGCAACCCAAACCTGCAAAAGCACCCAGCATCATCAATTCGCCTTGTGCAAACGTGACGGTTTCGGTGGCCTTGTAAATCAGCACAAAGCCCAGCGCTATCAGCCCGTAGATACAACCTTGGGCCACACCGCTGAAGATGACTTGCAACACTTGCATAGGAATTTAAAAAAGCAGCTCCGTGGTTGTTGAGGCATTGTCAACGCGGTTCGCACCCGCGAATGCTAGGCATATCCCTGCATTGACAGGTGATGCGTAGACGCTTAGCGAAGCCTTGGACATGGCAGACATCCGGCCCGCATTGAAACAGTCCTTGTGTCAGCGTTTGTTTGCAACTTACAACGAAGCTTGGCTTTGCCACCCATTATTTAAAGGCAAAGAATACAGATGAATTTATTTTTAAGCAATAAATAATTAAACTAGAACAAAAATTTAATTTTCAAGCAGTACTTTGAAATCCATTTCATTTAAAAGGTGTAAACATGTCCACTCTGATTCTCAAAGCAGCCAGCGCCAACA
>JALRAA010000266.1:0-260 GCA_023262645.1 Burkholderiaceae bacterium | reverse complement strand
GCGATCTCAATATTGGGCGCACCAGCAGCGAATCCAAAACAGCACCGCTGCATGTCAAAACCAAGCCAGGTATTTTTTACAGACTGATAGATGAAAAAACCGGCCAAATCGTCCAGCCGCAAACCTTGTTACGCAAGGGCAAAACCTTGCAAGTGGTGGTGGACCAAAAAGTGGTTCTTGAACTGGAGGATTTTTTCAACACCGCTGTGGACGGGCCCGTTACGTTGGCAAACCTCCCCGGCTACCTGGTGGACAAAGGC
>JALRAA010000265.1 GCA_023262645.1 Burkholderiaceae bacterium | reverse complement strand
GACCCCCAATCGGCCATCTTGGACATTGATCGCCAAGTCATTGCCAGACAACGAGCCATGGGCGCCGCCGAGACTGAGCATTTCGGCGTGCCACTGGGGGGCTCGCTGATACCTTGGATCGACAAAGACCTGGGGCTGGGCAAACAGCAAGGCGATGAAGGTTGGGGCACCAGCCGCGAAGAATGGAAAGGCATGGCAGAAACCAACAAAATTCTGGGTCAAGGGGCGGGCTTTTCAGCCCCTGCGGTTCCAGTGGATGGGTTTTGTGTGCGCGTCGGCGCCATGCGTTGCCACAGCCAGGCACTGACTTTCAAGCTCACCAAGAATGTGCCGCTGGCAGACATCGAGGCCATGATTGCCGCCGACAATCCTTGGGTGAAAGTGATCGCTAACACCCGTGAAGCAACCATTCAGCATCTGACACCCGTGGCCGTGACGGGCACCATGGATATCCCGGTCGGCAGAATCCGCAAAATGGCTTTTGGACCGGAATACCTGGGTGCCTTCACCATTGGCGACCAACTCCTGTGGGGTGCGGCAGAGCCGCTTCGCCGCATGTTGCGTATTTTGTTGCGTGGATGAGTCAGACAGCCGAAACCAGGGTGATTCGTTTATGATCCAACCTCCTAAGACACTAGAGAATGTTTGTGTATGTCTCTGTCGTTGAATCATTTTTACCGTTTTACCCTTATTTTTTTCGGCTTCTACATGGCCGCCAACGCTTGGGCATTGCAAATCAGTCAACCCGTGCTGATGTCCAGGCTGGGCGAACCGCTGAAATTGCAATTCATCGTGACAGAGGTATCAGCGTCTGAGGACCAATTGCTCACCATCGCAGTGGCTGAACCCAAAATCTACGAAAGCACCCAAATCAAACGGGTCAGCGGTCTAGACAACATCTCATTTGAAATCACCAAGCAAGCCAACGGCAATTACTTGGTCCAAGCCAACGGCAGCCAGCCCATGGTGGACGAACACGCAGACTTGATCATCGATTTTGATTGGGCCACCGGGCGCCGTTACATGAATATCAGTCTCGATATCAAAAACGCTCCCCCATCCGCTGCCAGCATGGCCACCACGCCACCGGCTCAGGCTTCCAACCAACCTTTAGGGCCCGCCCCTGCTGCCCCCGAAGCACCGGCCAGCGCGGCAGCAACCGTCGCTTCGCCTGCTGTGGAACCAGCACCCGAGCCGGTAGCCAGCAGCCCCGCGCAAAACAACACAGCAGCACCCGCGCCAACCACCGCCGAACCCCAAGAAACCACAGCCACGGCAACTGCGCTGGAGGTACAAAAAGGCGACACAGCCAGCAAATTGCTCGCGGGTATGGTGAATGCAGACATTTCGTTGGACCAACTGCTGTTGGCCATGTTGCAACAAAACCCCAAAGCCTTTGTTGATAACAATGTGAATCGGCTCAAGGCGGGCGCGCTGATCACCCTGCCTGCAGCTGCTGATGCAGCAGCCTTTGACCGCAAACAAGCCCGCGACAACATCCGCTTGCAAGCCACCGATTTCCAAGCCTACCGCGCCTCTTTGGGTGCGACCGCACCGCTGGCCACACAAACCACCGGCAGTCAGCGCGAAAGCAGTGGCAAGCTCAAGGCAGATGTGGCCGCGCCTGCCAATGCGCCAACCGACCAACTGACCCTGAGCAAACCCAGCGACAGCGAGGCAGAAAAATTGGCCAAGCAACTGCAAGCCGAAGAAAACGCCAAGCAAGCCAAAGAAGTCAGCGACAACCTCAGCCAATTGGGCCAACTCTCCCAAGCGGCTTCCAAATTCAGCCAAGGCCTGACCGGTCGCTTCCCTGCCGTCAGCGCCAGTGTTGAGCAAGGCATGGCTTGGGCTCAGCGGCATGTGTTTGAACTGATCGCTGGCGCAGCTTTGTTTGCTGCTTTTTTGGTCAGTTTTTCACTGATGCGCGACGGAAGACGCCAGTCCAACAAGGTGTCCCGTGACGATCACAACGAAACCTCTGAACACGCACCTCAACAGGCTGAGCACAACGAACAGCCTGACCACACAAGCCAGCAAAGTTTGCATTTGCCACCCGACTTGAACCTCGATTTAGAGGACCACCCAGAAAAACACCACCCGGCAGCGACTTCCCTGCAGTCACCCGTTGAGACATCAGACACCCGGGCTTTTCCCGCAGACAACACGCCCTCTGTTATTCAACAAGGCGAAGACCCGTTCGTGATGCGCCTCGAACTGGCTGACGAATTGTGGAAGCTGGGTCAAAAACAAACCGCGCTGGCGCTGGCGCAAGAAGTCGCCGACCAAACCCACGGCGAAACCCGTGACATGGCGCAGCGCTGGCTCAAAGACCGGTCTTGAGCGCCATGCGGCGGGTGGCGCTGGGCCTGAGCTTTTTCGGCCAGGCTTATGAGGGTTGGCAAAGCCAAGCATCCGGCAAAACCGTACAAGACCAACTCGAAAAAGCACTGGGAATTTTTTGCGGCCACCCCGTCAGCACCTTGTGTGCTGGCCGCACCGACAGCGGCGTTCACGGTTTGCAACAAGTGGTGCATTTCGACACACCCCTTGAACGCGACATGTCGTCCTGGGTGCGCGGCACCAACACCTACTTGCCACCCGACATCGCGGTGCAATGGGCGCGTGAGATGCCCCATGGTTTCCATTGCCGCGCCAGCGCCATCGCCCGGCGTTACACCTATATATGTCTGGAGTCACCGGTTCGGCCCAGCCTAGAACATTCGCGCGTGGGCTGGGTGTTTCGCCCCATGCAACAGGCACCCATGGAACAAGCTGCCAGCTATTTGCTGGGAGAACACGACTTCACGTCTTTTCGCGCCTCGAGTTGCCAGGCTTTGAGCCCGGTCA
>JALRAA010000264.1 GCA_023262645.1 Burkholderiaceae bacterium | reverse complement strand
CAGCACCAAAAAGCGGCTGATCTGCGAACCAGCCAACATGCTGTCGGCGGACAAATCGGCGTTCACTTTTTCGACGCATTCGAGCAGCAATTGGTAGACCTCGGGTTTTTGCGCCAGATCGGTATAGCCTGCATAAGGCAGATTGCGCCGCTCGGCCCAATTGCCTACCGCGTCAAAGTCGATGTTGAGCATGACGCACACCCGGTCGCGGCCATCGCCGTAGGCCACGGCCTCTTTGATGAACGGGAAAAATTTGAGTTTGTTCTCGACGTATTTCGGCGCGAACATGGCGCCGTCGTTGGGGCCGCCCTGGATGCGCCCCACGTCTTTCACCCGGTCGATGATCTTCAAATGGCCACGGCTGTCGATGAAACCCGCATCGTTGGTTTTGTACCAACCCTCTGCGTTCAGCACTTCTGCGGTGGCCTCTGGGTTTTTGTAATAGCCTTTGAGCAAACCGTCCGACTTGACCAAAATTTCTCCGTTGTCGGCCACGCGTATTTCTACCCCGCTGCACGGCACACCCACGGTGTCGGCATAGGCTTGGTGATCCGGTTGCAAGCAGACAAACACCGCGGTTTCGGTCGAACCATACAACTGCTTCAAATTGATGCCGATCGAGCGGTAAAAGCTGAACAAATCGGGGCCGATGGCTTCGCCAGCCGTGTAGGCCACGCGTACCCGTGAAAAGCCGAGGTTGTTGCGCAACGGGCCATACACCAACACGTTGCCCACGGCATACATCAAACTTGGCCACAAGCCAATCGCTTCGCCGTCCATGCGCCTGGGGCCATGCGCACGCGCGATGTCCATGAAGTACTTGAACATGCTGCGCTTGAGGGCGCTGGCGTCTTCCATGCGGATCATGACTTGCGTGAGCAGGCCTTCAAACACGCGCGGTGGCGCAAAGTAATACGTGGGCCCGACTTCTTTCAAATCGATGGTCACGGTTTCTGCGGACTCGGGGCAATTGACCACATAGCCGCAACACAACCACTGCGCATAGCTAAAGATGTTTTGGCCAATCCAAGCCGGCGGCAAATATGCCAGCACTTCTTCAAGATGGGTCAAGCGGTCGAAGTCGGCACCTGCTTTGGCGCGGTCGAGCAAACTGCGGTGGGTATGCACCACCCCTTTAGGGTTGCCGGTGGTGCCTGAGGTGAAAAACATGGCGGCCACATCGTCAGGCTGGCCCATGGCCATTTGTTCTTGCACAAACACAGGCAGTTCTGCGGCACGCGCTGCGCCATCACGCAACACCTGCTGCAAATGGCTCAAGAAGGTTTGCGGGTAATTGCGCAAGCCGCGCGGATCGTCGTAATAAATACGCGCCAGCGAAGGACAGTCCGCATGGATTTCCAGCATTTTGTCAACCTGCTCTTGGTTTTCAACCACGGCAAACCGCACTTCTGCATTGTTGATGGGGAACACGTATTCGGTGGCGACAGCGTCTTGGTAGAGCGGCACCGGTATACCGCCCAAGACCTGTACCGCCAACATGCTGGCATACAAACGCGGGCGGTTGGCGCCCACAATGACCACATGGTCACCGCGCTGCATGCCGTCTTTGGCAAACCCATGCGCCATGTGCCCAACCATGACATACAAATCGGCCCAGCCGAGGGTTTGCCAAATGCCGTATTCCTTTTCGCGCAACGCCGCATCGCCGGGGCGATGCCGGGCGTGGTGGGCCAGAAGTCGGGGGAAAGTGGTGTCCATGTGCAGGTCAAATCACAAAGCGCGCTGACCTAGGTCAGCGCAGAGGGGCGAATATTAGGGCTTGGTTTGACGCTTTTTTGTCTTTTGAACGACAATTAAGGGAAGATACCTAGGCGTTGTTCCCTACCTTTTTACAAGCATGGCCCAAGACCTGACTCTGCACCAGCGCCGACGCGCCCCGACCTCTGCTGAACTCAACGACATTCCATGGCTGGCATTGCTCAATTCGCAAGAGCGGGCGCACACTTTGCCCCAGTTGGTGGTCGGTGATGCGCTCGCTGGCGACGTGGTCTGCCGCATCGGGCGCGCGCCCACGTATTGGTTTGGCGTGATCGACGGTTTGCTCAAAATGAATATCGACACGGACAAAGGCGACAGTTTGACCTTCACCGGCGTGTCGCGCGGGGGATGGTTTGGCGAAGGCACGGCGCTCAAACGCGAACCCTATCGCTACAACGTGCAGGCCTTACGGCCGAGCGTGGTCGCCGGTTTACCGATCGACCATTTCCACGCCTTGTTGTCTGCCTCGATTGGGTTTAACCGGTTCATCATGAACCAACTGAACGAGCGCTTGGGGCAATTCATCGCAGCGCGCGAAATTGACCGCATCAACAACCCCGACTTGCGTGTCGCGCGTAACCTGGCAGCGTTGGTCAATCCGGTGCTGTTCCCGGGGGTCGGTCGGGCGTTGAACATCACCCAGCAAGAATTGGGCTACTTGGTGGGTTTGTCACGGCAACGCGTGAACATGGCGCTCAAGCGGCTCGAGCAAGTGCAATGGATCAAGGTGAGTTACGGCGGCATCCACGTGTTGGATTTGGCTGCGTTGCGAAGCCATACACTGCCAGACGCATGAACAACGCCACCATCCGACTCAACAAACGCATGGCCGAGCTCGGCCTGTGTTCTCGCCGGGAAGCCGACGATTGGATCGCCAAAGGCTGGGTGCGGGTGAATGGCGAAACGGCGGTGCTTGGCCGCCCGGTCAGTCCGTTGGACCGGATCGAGATCGACCGTTTGGCACGCGGCCAGCAAGAGCGGCAAGTCACCGTGCTGCTGAACAAACCTGTGGGCTATGTCAGTGGACAAGCCGAGGACGGACACACCCCCGCCATACAACTGATCGAGGCGGGCAACCAC
>JALRAA010000263.1 GCA_023262645.1 Burkholderiaceae bacterium | reverse complement strand
GGTCTTGCGCAAACTTTTCGACATTGTCCAAATCGATCATGATGATCACCGACAAATAAGGGCGTTTATCGCCAATCACCACGGCATCGGTGACATATGGCGAAAACTTCAATTCGTTTTCCCATTCGCTGGGTGTGATGTTTTTACCGCCCGCTGTGATGATGATGTCTTTCATGCGGTCGGTGATTTTGAAAAAGCCTTGCGCATCCTCGCTGCCAACGTCGCCGGTATGCAGCCAACCTTCAGCGTCAACGGTTTCAGCGGTTTTCTCGGGTTGGTTCAAATAACCCATGAACACATTCGGGCCGCGCACCAGCAATTCGTGGGTTTGCGGATCGACCTTGACTTCGTTGTAAACACAGGCTTTGCCGATCGAACCGGGCACGATATGGTCAAACGGCATGAAGGTGGATGCACCGCCCGACTCGGTTTGGCCCCAAACCTCCAACATGGGCACACCCAAAGCCAAATACCAGCGCACCAATTCCGGCGAAATGGGTGCAGCGCCAGTGCCCAAAAACTTGGCGCGGTGAATACCCATCATGCGGCGCACGTTGTTCAAGCAAGCCAACCGCGCCAGATGAAAACCACATTTCAGCCACAACGGCACGGTTTGTTGCTGCAACACACGCTCGGCCACGGCATGGCCGCAAGCCAACGATGCGCGGTAAATGGCTTGTTGGAAGGCACCGGCTTCGGCAATCGCAATCGTCACCGCCGAATAAAACTTTTCCCACACACGCGGCACGGCAAAAAACAAGGTGGGTGCGATTTCGCGCACGTTTTCAGGCACCGTGTCCGGGTTCTCGACGAAATTCAAAATGGCACCGCCATATATGCACGAATACATGCCACCCAGTCTTTCAGCTATGTGGCACAAGGGCAAAAACAACATGCGTTCATCGCGGTGGTCTTGCGCCAGGTACAAGCTGTAACCCCGCATGGTGTAGACCATGCCGGCATGGCTGTGCATCGCGCCTTTGGGCTTGCCGGTGGTGCCCGAGGTGTAAATCAAAATCGCCAAGTCTTCGGGTTGGCGGCTGACACGGCGACGCTCGAACAAACCGGGCTGCGTGCGTTCGTACTGGCGCCCTTCTTCACGCAAAGCGTCCAAGCTGACCACCATCGGGTCGCTATAACGGGTCAAGCCTTCGGTGTCGATCACCACAATTAGTTTGAGCAACGGCAACTGTGCCCTTGCCATCAAGGCTTTGTCGAGTTGCTCTTCGTCTTCGACAAACAACACGGTTGTGCGTGAGTCTTCGCACAAATATTGCACTTGCGACACAGAATCGGTCGGATAAATGCCGTTGGAAACGCCGCCTGCGGACAACACCGCCATGTCAGCCAGCACCCATTCGAGACGCGTGTTGGCCAATATGGAAGCGCAGTCCCCGATGCCAAAACCGTGGGCCATCAAACCCATGCTGATTTGCCGAACGGCTTCGCCGGTTTGCTGCCAACTCCAGCTTTGCCAGATGCCAAACTTCTTTTCACGCATCATCAATTGCGGGCCACGGGCAGACACACCGTTCCAGAAAATATCGGTGATCGTGTCCCCTGGCATCAAAATGTCAGAGGTGCCTTTGAGCTTGCTGGTGTCCCATAAAACACTCATGCGTTATCTCCAGGTTTTCTTCTTTTTCCAGCGCCGCTCGTCTCGTGCACCGGCTTCTTTCAGACCCAGGTAAAACTCTTTGATGTCGTCCTTTTCGCGCAAGCGCTCACAGGTGTCTTCCATCACGATGCGTCCTGACTCCAGCACAAACCCATAGTCCGCCACATGCAGCGCCATGTTGGCGTTTTGCTCCACCAACAACATGGTGGTGCCGCGTTCGCGGTTGATGCGCAGCACGATTTCAAAAATTTCTTGGGTGAGTTTGGGGGACAAACCAAGGCTGGGTTCATCCAACAAAATCATTTCTGGGTTGCCCAGCAGTGCCCGTGCAATCGCCAACATTTGTTGTTGACCGCCAGACAGCAAACCGGCTGGCTGCGCCGCACGCTCGCGCAGTATGGGAAAGTATTTGAACGCGGTTTCCATGTCACGCGCGATGCCGTCGCGGTCTCTGCGTGTGTAGGCGCCCATCACCAAGTTGTCACGCACCGACAGCAAGGGAAACACTTCTCGCCCTTCGGGCACTTGCACCAAACCGCGCTGAACAATATGTGCGGGATCCATCGCCGTGATGTTTTCGCCTTTGAAAAACACCGTGCCTTTGCGGGGGTCCAAAATACCTGAAATGGTTTTGAGCACCGTGGATTTGCCCGCACCATTCGAGCCTAAAACGGTAGCGATTTGTCCGCGTTGCACGCTGAGACTGACGCCCCGAATCGCTCGCACCGGCCCATACGCGCTCTCGACATTGTTGAGTTGCAACACGGTGTCGGTCATGCGGCCCCCGTGGTTTCGCGTTTGAACGCAGACACATCTAAAGTGCCGCCCAAATAAGCCTCGATCACAGCGGGATGCGACTGCACTTGCGCTGCCGTACCCACCGCCAATACTTCGCCTTGGTTCATGGCCAGCACACGGTCGCTGACCTTGGACACCAAACTCATGTCGTGCTCGACCATCAACACCGTGATGCCCAAGTCTTTTTGTATGTCTTGGATCCAAAACGCCATGTCAGCGGTTTCTTCCACATTCAGGCCCGAGGAGGGTTCATCTAGCAACAGCAATTGGGGTTCAGTGCACAACGCTCTGGCGAGTTCCACCACTTTGCGAATGCCATATGGCAAGCCCGCCACCATGGTGTCGCGGTAATGTTGCAAGTCCAGAAAATCAATCACCTCTTCGACTTTGCGACGGGTTGCGATTTCCTCTGCGCGCACCGACGGCAAAAACAACATTTGCTGCCA
>JALRAA010000262.1 GCA_023262645.1 Burkholderiaceae bacterium | reverse complement strand
GTGCTGAACCCAGAAAGCAATGTCCAATTTGGTGAGGGCGGCGCAGGCACTTTTTCAGACGGCAAGCTCTACAGCCAAATCAAAGACCCACGCCATTTGGGCCGCAAAGTCATGCAGGAATTTGTGCGGTTTGGCGCACCCGAAGATATTTTGTGGGCTGCGCATCCCCATATCGGCACCTTCAAACTGGTGAAGGTGGTCGAAGGCTTGCGCGAAGAAATCATTCGTCTCGGGGGTGACGTTCGGTTCAACCAACGCGTGGTTGATATGTCGTATGAACAGCAAGGCGAGCAAAAACACATGCAAGCGCTGCACATACTGCAACAAGACAGCGGCGAGCGTTACACATTGCACGCGCACCATGTGGTGATGGCACTTGGGCACAGTGCACGCGACAGCTTCACCATGCTGCACCGGCATGGCGTGTCTATGCAAGCCAAGCCTTTTTCTATCGGGGTTCGCATCGAACACCCGCAAGGACTGATCGACCGCGCACGTTGGGGCATGCATGCCGGCCACCCCATGCTCGGCGCCGCCGATTACAAACTGGTGCACCACGCCAGCAATGGCCGAGCTGTCTACAGTTTTTGCATGTGCCCCGGAGGTACTGTGGTGGCAGCCACCAGCGAAACAGGCCGCGTGGTCACCAACGGCATGAGCCAGTATTCACGCAACGAGCGCAATGCCAATGCGGGCATCGTGGTCGGCATCGACCCGAGTGATTTCCCGACAGATGCGGCTGCGTTCGAAGAGACGCTGGGCCAGGAATTGGGCAACGCTGTTCGCCTTGACACCCTCGATACCGCCGACGGCTTCCATCCGCTGGCGGGCATGGTGTTGCAACGCCAACTCGAATCGGCGGCGTTTGTGGCGGGTGGCAGCCACTACCACGCCCCGGCGCAATTGGTGGGGGATTTGCTCGCAGGCAAAGCGTCTGTGGCATTGGGCGATGTTGAGCCTTCGTACCAACCCGGCGTGCACATGACCGATTTGGCGGAGGTCTGCCCAGCTATGCCATCGCTGCCATGCGTGAAGCCTTGCCAGTGTTTGGTCAAAAAATCAAGGGCTTTGACCGGACGGATGCGGTGCTGACCGGTGTGGAAACACGCACATCTTCACCGCTACGCATTGACCGCGACGAACAACTGCAAAGCCCCAACCTGCGCGGTCTTTATCCCGGCGGTGAAGGCGCCGGTTATGCGGGCGGCATTTTGTCAGCGGCCGTCGACGGCATCAAGCTTGGGGAAGCACTCGCCAAGCAACTGATGCAGAATCCATCCCACCCAAGCTAAGGAGCCACCCCATGAAAGCCAACAATATTCTGGAGACCATTGGTCACACACCGCATATTCGCATGAACCGCTTGTTCGGAGACAAGCACCACGTGTGGATCAAATCAGAGCGGAGCAACCCCGGTGGTTCGATCAAAGACAGGATCGCGTTATCGATGGTCGAAGACGCTGAAGCTTCCGGTGTGCTCAAACCCGGCGGCACCATCATCGAACCGACCTCCGGCAACACCGGTGTGGGTCTGGCCATGGTGGCAGCGGTCAAGGGTTACAAACTGGTGTTGGTGATGCCAGACAGCATGTCGATTGAGCGCCGACGCTTGATGCTGGCTTACGGTGCCAGCTTCGATTTGACCCCGCGCGAAAAAGGCATGAAAGGTGCAATTGCCCGCGCCCAAGAACTGGTCGCCGCCACGCCTGGCGCTTGGATGCCACAGCAGTTTGAAAACCCCGCCAACATCGCAGTGCATGTCCGCTCCACAGCGCTGGAAATTTTGGCGGACTTTCCGCAAGGTTTGGACGCGATCATCACGGGCGTCGGCACAGGCGGACACCTGACCGGTTGCGCTCAAGTTCTGAAAGAGAAATGGCCGTCCCTGCAAGTGTTTGCGGTCGAGCCCAAAGCCTCTCCCGTCATTTCTGGTGGCGCGCCCTCTCCGCATCCGATTCAAGGCATTGGCGCGGGTTTTATTCCTCAAAATCTGCACACCGATTTGCTCAGTGGAGTCATACAAGTCGACGCCGAAGACGCGCGCGAATACGGCCGCCGCGCTGCGCGTGAAGAAGGCATGTTGGTGGGCATTTCCAGCGGCGCCACACTCGCAGCCATCGCACAAAAACTGCCCGACTTGCCTGCTGGCGCCAAGGTGCTGGGCTTCAACTACGACACGGGCGAACGGTATTTGTCTGTCGAAGGCTATTTGCCCGCTTGATGTGTTGATGTTTGTCTGATCGTTTGACTTTGCACGCCGCCTCCACTGCCAAGCCTTCAGCGGTGCGCGTGCTCAGCGTCATCCCGCCGATGACGCAACTCAACACGCCCTACCCGTCCACTGCTTACCTGACAGGTTTTTTGCGTGAGCGTGGCTTCCAAGCGCATCAAGTCGACTTGGCGCTGACTTTGGTGTTGCGGTTATTGACGCCAGCTTGCTTGTCTCAAGTCCAGCAACTGGCTTTGGCCATGCACGAAGCAAATCGCAGCGCCAGCGTGAATGCATTTCTCGACCATTTCCCGCGTTACCGCCAGACCATTGCACCGACGATTGCTTTTTTGCAAGGCCGCGACGCCACACTGTGCCACCGCATTGCAGGCCGGGGCTTTTTGCCCGAAGGCCCGCGCTTTGCCGCGCTCGACGCCTATGACGACGATGGCACGGGCGACCCGATTGGATGGGCCTTTGGCGCTTTGGGCCAGACCGACCGCGCCCGGCATCTGGCCACGCTGTATTTGAACGACCTGGCCGATGTGCTGCGCGACGCGGTGGACAGGCGTTTCGAATTTGTTCGCTATGCCGAAAGCCTGGCCGCCGCGCAACCCACCTTCGAGCCGCTGGCGGCGGCGCTCGCCGCGGCTCCGAACCT
>JALRAA010000261.1 GCA_023262645.1 Burkholderiaceae bacterium | reverse complement strand
ACCAACGATTGCAAGCGCTGGGCGCAGCCCCGCGGCCCGCCACAGAACACCCGTTGCGGTTTGTCAGATCAACCGCCCGCGCGCAGCCGCAGGCACCGCGTTCTCCCTGAACAAGGGCAGATACCGATCAGCCCTTGGCTTTGTCTGAGTTATCCTCGACAGCTGTTTGCTATTCACTGTTGCACCTTGCCATGAAAAATCTTTTTAACCGCTCTTGGGTTCGTTGTTCTGTGGTTTCGTTGGGCTTGTTAGCAGGCCCCCTTTTAGGGTTGGCCCAAGACAAAACGCAATCCTTGCGTGTGTCCACTTGGGTGCCCGCCCAACACGCGCTCAATCCTGCCGTGCAAACTTGGATTGACAGCTTGAAAAAAGCCTCGGGCGGCAGCATCAACCCCACGCTGTTCCCGTCTGAGCAACTGGGCAAAGCCATGGACCATTACGACATGGCGCGTGACGGTTTGACCGACTTTGCTTTCGTCAACCCAGGCTATCAACCCGGTCGCTTCCCCATTTTTGCGGCAGCTTCCTTGCCGTTTGAAATCAGCAATGCCAAAGCCGGCTCGGCGGCCATCGATGCGTGGTACCGCACCTATGCCGCCAAAGAAATGAAAGAAGTGAAATATTGTTTTGCGTTTGCGCACGACCCGGGCGCGTTGCATTCGCGCAAAAAGGTATTGATGCCCGCCGACCTCAAGGGCATGAAGGTGCGTCCTGCCACGTCTACGGTCGGGCAAATGGTGACCTTGTTGGGTGGCACCAACGTGCAGGCCTCGGCACCCGAATCGCGCGATGCGATCGAGCGCGGTGTCGCCGACGCCATCACTTTCCCTTGGGGCTCGCTCACGCTGTTTGGCATCGACAAAGTGGTGAAGTTCCACATGGATGTGCCCTTGTATGTCACGCCGTTTGTGTGGGTGATGAATTTAGACAAGTACAACAGCTTGTCGCCTTCACAAAAGCAAGCGGTGGACAGCCACTGCACCAGCGAATGGGCTGAAAAAATCGGCACTGCGTGGGCAGACTTCGAAATCGGCGGTCGCCAAAAATTGTTGGCTGACAAAGCCAACCGCGACATTTATTCGCTCACACCCGAGCAACTCGCGGCGTGGAAGTCTGCGGTTGCACCGGTGCGCCAGCAATGGGCCGATGAAGTCAAAAAGCGTGGTGACGACCCGACCGCCGTGATGAAGGCCTTGCAGCAAAGCCTGACCAAATACAAATCGGCCATGTGAAGCTGGGCATGACAGTGCGCAAACCGCATCCGTTCGATCGGATCATTGACACCATTGAATGGTTGGCTGCCATGTTTGTCGGCATCGTGGCGGCCAATATATTCATCGCGGTCATGTTGCGAAAGTTTTTCGGCACCTCTATTCCCGACAGCTATGACTTTGGTCGCTTGCTCTTAGGCATATTGATTTTTTGGGGGATTGCCGCCACCAGTTACCGGGGCGGCCATATCACGGTCGATTTGTTGTGGACCCATGCCAGCCCGCGTTACAAACGCTGGATCGATGTGTTTGCCACCTTGGTGTTGCTGCTGGTGGTCACGGTGCAAACCATCATGCTGTTTGACAAGGTGGCCATGACATACCGTGACAACGTACAAACCTACGACCTCAATTTACCCATCTGGCCGTTCTTTGCCGTTGCTTGGCTGGGCGATGTGTGTGCGGTGCTGCTGATCGCGATCCGCACTTGGCGGCTGATTGCAGACCCGGATGCCTTGGCACCCACGGCGAAAGAGGACCACTGACATGGACCTCATGAATCTGAGCCCAGATGCGGTAGCAGTCATTGGCTTTGTCGCGTTGTTTGCGTTGATGTTGTTGCGGGTGCCGGTTGGCATGGCCATGGGTTTGGTCGGTGTCTGCGGTTACAGCTATATCGCTGGCAGTGGGCCGGCGTTGAAATTGATCGGGCAAACCTCTATGCGCACGGTCACCGACTACACCTTCGGCGTGATCCCCATGTTCATGTTGATGGGCGCGTTTGTGTCGGTGTCGGGCGTCAGTCGCGAACTGTTTCGCGCAGCCAATGCATTCATTGGCCATTTGCGCGGGGGCTTGGGCATGGCCACGGTGATTGCGTGCGGTGGGTTTGCCGCGATCTGCGGTTCATCGGTGGCGACAGCGGCCACGTTTTCATCGGTGGCTTACCCCGAGATGCGCCGCTTTGGCTATCCGCAATCGTTTTCTACGGGCGTGATCGCAGCGGGCGGTACCTTGGGCGCGATGCTGCCGCCCTCTACGGTGCTGGCGGTTTACGCCATCCTCACCCAACAAGACATTGGCAAATTGTTCATGGCTGGCATCATCCCTGGCTTGTTGGCGATGGCCATGTATGTCTTGACCATTTCTGTGATTGTGCGGGTCAAACCCGATTGGTTGCCTCGCGGTGCTGCCACCACCTGGGCTCAACGGTTTGCAGGCTTGAAAGATGTGTGGGCGCCGCTGTTGTTGTTTGTGTTTGTCATCGGGGGGTTGTATGGTGGGTTTTTCACGCCTACCGAAGCCGGTGGCGTGGGCGCGACCGGGGCTTTTTTGCTGGGCGTGTTGCGCGGCAAATTGGACCGCGCTGGCATTTTGGAAGCCTTGCTGTCAGCCACGCGCACGGCAGCGGCTGTGTTCACCGTGTTGATCGGCGCGTTGATATTTGGCTACTTTCTCACCATCACGCAAACACCGCAAAAGCTGACGGGGTTTTTGACCGAACTGGGACTGGGCCCTTATGGCGTATTGGCCTTGATCATGTTGATGTACTTGGTGCTGGGTTGTCTGATGGACGCGATGGCCATGATCATTTTGACGGTACCCATTATTTTTCCGGTGATCGTGCAGCTGGGTTTTGACCCGATATGGTTTGGCATCATCATTGTGATGACGGTGGA
>JALRAA010000260.1 GCA_023262645.1 Burkholderiaceae bacterium | reverse complement strand
ACTCAAGTTGGGTGCTTGCCCACCGATTGATAACATCCAAAGGTTGTCACGAAGTGGTTCAAGATGTTCAATGATTACAAACGCACAAGTTGGCTAAAGCGCTGCATGCACGCGATGCTTTGCTCGGGTCTTCTCGTGGGAATATGGCAAGCTACCGACGGGGCTTTGGCGCAAGACAACCCAGCCACTTCGGTATGCAAGGCCAGTGACTTTCGCGCCATGGCTTACTCCATCAATGACGAGCAGGTGCGCGAGAGGCGTGCGCTGGAATGGCTGTCGCGTTACGGCAAAGACTGTCCGTTCAACGAAATTGAACAGATTCGCAGCAATGTGTCGGTCTGGTTGGGAACCTCTAACTCCCCCAAAGTGCATCAGACTGTCAAAGAGTTGTACCTCAGCAAAAAGCCGTTGCCCTCCTCATTGGAGATCAGCAAAAACAGCAACACTGCACCCGTTATTCAAGCATCGGGCAGTATCAAAACAGATACCAAGGCCGACCCCAAAGCTGCGAATGAAACCACCAGCACCGCGCCCAAAAAAATCAAGAAATTGCCTAACAAGGTGGACGAGAAAATCGCAGCCAGCAAGGAATTTGCTTTGCGTGAGAGTGAAATTGCGCAATGTTTGCCCGATGAGTTGGTGACTTGGAACGATGGCGACAAGGACGGCAAGATGCTCAGTCCCAAAATGCTCTACGTGTACGACCACCAAGGCGCGCCTTCCTACGTCAGCGAAGACGCGGTGTTTTCAGTGCTTCAGCAAGCCGCTTCGGCATGGGACCAATGCGGGGGTCAAAACGCGGTGATACTCAAGCGCGACGTGTTTGACGACGGCGGCAGCGCCAAAATTTTGGTGCAGTGGAATGACAAAGAAAAGTTAGGCGCCATCGGCTTGGCCAACATCACCAAAAAAACGCTCACCCTCAGTCCGGACGCATTTGTGAATCTCAGAAAAAACAACACCAACCGCAATTGGGTCGAGACGCTGCAGATGGTGGTGTCTCACGAAGTTGGGCATTTCCAAGGGTTGATTGCACACTCCAAGCGATGCGTTGACGTACTGTCTTACTACTCGAACGACGCCGGTGAGAAATGCACCATCCGTGGCAAAGGGGTGATGCCGCAAACCTTCGAATACCGCGCCCTGTTGCCGACCGCATGCGATATCCAGCGCTGTCGCATTGCCAACGGTTTTTGACCCTGAGCTGGTGTTGTCACGACCCATGCTTGGCGCATAAAACCCTGCATGGGGCCGAGCACCGCACAACCTCAGACGGGGCTTGATAATGGTTCTTTTATCCACTTTTACAAGCACCATGAAAACGAAACACTCTCTCAGCCTGTTGTTGGTATCTGCCTTGACGGGATTTGCGTGGGCTGATACGGCCATTGAAACATTGCCCTCTGGCGTCAAGGTCGAGCACCTCAAAATGGGTACCGGCGCCAGCCCAACAGCCGCAGACACAGTGGTGGCGCACTACCGGGGCACATTGCCTGACGGCAAAGAATTTGACAGCAGCTACAAGCGTGGCGAACCGATCGCGTTTCCCCTGTCCCGCGTGATTCCTTGCTGGACCGACGGGATGCAAAAAATCAAAATCGGTGGCAAAGCCAAACTCACCTGTCCTCCTGAAACGGCTTATGGTGCCGAAGGTGTTCGCGGTGTGATTCCTCCCAAAGCCACATTGACCTTCGAGGTGGAATTGGTCGGTATCAAGAAAAACTGACCCGTTTTTGCGGGGTTGGTAATTACCCTCGGGTGAGGTGTTTCACCCCGCGTTCAGGCTTACTTTCACACATTCGTGTGCTAAGGTCTTCGCTTGGTGAACACATAGCAAGGTGCTGAGCATGAACAATCCCACGACACTCGCGGCCGACGACGCGACATTTGAAAAAGCCACCTTTGACAAGGTGGCAAGCAAGTTGATTCCCTTTTTATTCATTTGTTACATCGTCGCGTTTTTAGACCGTGTGAATGTGGGCTTTGCCAAATTGCAAATGGCCAATGATTTGCATTTTTCAGACGCCATCTATGGGTTTGGTGCGGGCATATTTTTCATCGGTTATTTCATCTTTGAAGTACCGAGCAATGTCATTTTGGAAAAGGTGGGGGCGCGGCGTTGGATCGCCCGCATCATGATCACTTGGGGCATCGTGTCTTCCTCGTTCATGTTTGTCGATGACATTTATTGGGGATCATTGGCCACCTTGTTCAACTGCACCGATGCCGAGTTCACTTTTTATGTGTTGCGTTTTTTATTGGGCGCGTGTGAGGCTGGTTTCTTTCCCGGCATCATTTTGTATTTGACCTACTGGTTTCCCGGTTCACGCAGGGCCAAGGTGATTGCCTTGTTCATGACCGCAATCGCTATCTCTAACGTGATTGGTGCCCCAGTCTCTGGTGCCATCATGCAATACATGCAAGGAATCGGTGGCTTGCGTGGTTGGGAGTGGTTGTTCTTGTTGGAGGGCATTCCTTCGGTGGTGGTGGGCTTGCTGGTGTTTGTGTTTCTTCCCAATGGCCCGCGCGAAGCGCCATGGCTCAATGATCGCGAGAAGCAATTCATCGTGGCCCAAGTGGCCTTGGACGATGCGGGCAAAGATGAATTGGGCAAAGGCCACCGATTCATGGATGCATTCACCGACTTTCGCGTGTGGGCGCTGGCCTTGGTCTACTTCTCCGGCGTGGTGTGTTTTTATGCCATCAATTTCTGGATGCCCACGATCATCCAAGAGTTAGGCATCGATAAAAAAGACTTTCTCAAGGTGGGACTGCTCAGCATGATTCCATGGGGTATCTCGGCTGTGGTCATGGTGTTGTGGGGCGCGAATTCCGACAGAACTGGCGAGCGCCGCTGGCATGTCGCATGTTCATTGCTATTGACCGTGGC
>JALRAA010000025.1 GCA_023262645.1 Burkholderiaceae bacterium | reverse complement strand
CCCAACATTCCGGGTGATGAGGGCCACTGAATTGCAAACGGCTACTGTTCTGAGTGCAACCAAGGCTTGGCATTGCCTTGCGGCGTTCTTGTATCGCGCGACTTGTGTCTTTGCTTGGGGTTGGTGTTCCTCGGTTCACGCACAAGCCCCTGTCACTGAAACCGCCAGCGCTGAATGTCGCAGCAGCGCTGGTTATTTCGCCGAGTTCTACAACGGCTTGCAAACCATGCACAGCCATGGATTGAAAAATTTTGTCCCGGGTTCTGCGGATGCGCAGGCGTATTTCATACAGGTTCAAAAAAACGGTGAAAAAGTAGAAATGAATGTTCTCAAAGGCATTCGAGGTGACGGCAGTTTGAAACCATCCGCCAAAGATGCGGCGATACGGTTGAACCAATCGGTGGCCAAAGCACTTCGCACCATGGCAGAGCAAGACGCCAAAGACCATTGGGTACGGGATAAAACAGATGTCACGCTTGCATTAATACAAGCGTGCTCAAGCTCTCCATAAAAGAACGCTTTTAGCTACAGGTCGATTCAACAACCACTGTCGTTGACCGTACCGTCGGGCATGGTGGTTTTGCAAAACTTGGCGTCATCCCATTTGGCGCCATCGGCCTTGGCGCCCTTCAAATTGGCCCCTGCCAAGACGGCCCCTTTCAAGTTGGCATTCGTCAAGACGGCGTCACCCAGGTCTGCCCCAGACAGGTTGGCTTCGCGCAAATAGGCGCTGGTGAAATTGGCCATGTGCAAATTGGCGCCGCTGAAATCGGCACGGCGCAAATTGGCATCTTCAAAATTGGTCACCAATGTGCGTTTTTCCATCGGACGCTCCCCCAAATTGGCTTTGGACAACACAGCCCCAGACAAATTGGCATTTTGAAAGTCTGCGCCGCGCATATCGCGACCACCCAACGGAGCGTCTGTCAAATCGCAGTATTTGCACACATTGGTGGTTTTGAAATCTTCCATCTTGCCTGCGTCAAATGCCACCGCAGTCCAAGGCCACAGAGCAAACGCCACCGACACCGCCACCGAACCATTGACCCATTGCGCTTTGTTGACAACCACGACACGCCCCTTTGAGAAAAAACAAATAACAGCGGTGAATAATAACCAAGTACCCGCCAATGGCTTGGCAAAAGGCCTCTCAGGGGCTTCACCTGTCATGCGATGATCGGGCTATTGAAAGGCTGACATGGTTTGGATGTACACACACGGTTTTTCGGCGCGCCTGCGCCAGCGGTGGTTGCTGTCAGCGCTGCTGTGCTTGGCTTGTCTGCTGCAACCTGTCTGGGCATACACCCTCACCTGCGATGTGCAAGGCAGTTTTCCTGCGTTGGACAAAATCACGATTGAGCCCGCCTCCGTCAAAGTAGAAATCACTTCCATCGGTGACCATTTGTACATACGCATGGACGGCCCCAAGCTCTACACCTTTTTCGTCAACACCCTGCGAACGCCGGAATTCGAAGGCATGGACCTGACCTCCAAAACCAGTCTGTGGGTGAAGCGTAAAAATTTACAAACACAGGAAGAATCGGAAGTCAAAATCAACCGTGAACCTGTCAACATCAAAGCCATCAAAGATGTGCAACGGTATGGCAAAAAGTTGAAATTTTTTGTCACCGGACCTTGTCAATTGCCTCCTGGATGATCGCCCTATGAGCCAACTTGTGATTCGCCAGTTACTGATCGATTTGAAGACACCGTTTGCATTGCGCTGGAACGGCGGCGATGCCTTCACCTCTGCCTTCATGAATGCCTTGTCCATGAGCTTTCCGGTGGGTGAGCAATTTTTCCTGGACGCTGTGCGCCAAGGTCTGAAGCAGCTGCCTGTCGAACAACAACACAAATACAAAGAAGAAGTCAAAGGCTTTGTCGGGCAAGAAGCGACGCACCGCAAATTACACAGCCTGTACAACCAACATTTGATGGCCCAAGGCATGGTCAACCATTGGGAAAAACGGGCCATCAAGCGCATTGCCATCATGCAAACTTTTGATGTTCGACATTCCGTGGCGGCCACCGCTGCCACTGAACACTACACCGCTGTGTTTGCCCACTGGCTGTTGGCCAACCCCAACTTCTTAGCGCATGCCGACGAGCGGCTGAAAACCATGTGGTTGTGGCATGCCAGCGAAGAAAGCGAACACCGCTGCACGGCCTTTGATATTTACAAAGCCATGGGTGGCAACGAGCTTTGGCGAATGCGCTGGATGCGCCGTGTCACCTGGTTTTTTCTGACCGATTTGCTGCGCCAAACTGTCAACAATTTGTGGCATGACGATGCCTTGTTCAAGCTGTCTACATGGCGCAGTGCATGGCGGCATTTGTTCGCCAAAGGCGGTTTGTTTCGTGACAGCTATGCTTTGTGGCGTGACTACTTCAAACCCGATTTTCACCCTGCACAGCATCCGGACAACTTGTCGCAAGCGTGGCTGAAAACCCATGAAAATGCTTATTCCGTCGTGGCACAAGCCACTTAAACAACAAACGCCCTGACTGCCCATCAACCGGTGACCTCTATGCTCGACCCTCAAGCCAAATTTCTTTTGCAACTCATGGTGGAACGAGGCGTGCCTGCTTTCAATGCACAAACACCAGTTGAAGCACGGCAAGCCTATTTGATGCGAAAGGGATTCACCCAACCCGAACCACCAGAGGTGTCACGCAGCCACGACCACTCGGTGCCGATGAACGGTACTCAAATCAAAATCCGTGAATACCGTCCAACGGGTGCCTCAGCCACGCAAGTGCTTCCTGCGCTGGTTTACTACCACGGTGGTGGCTGGGTGATCGGGGACATCGACACGCATGACGTGCTGTGTCGTCAACTTTGTCAAGCCAGCGGCTGCGCCGTGTTCTCGGTGGACTACCGGCTCGCTCCTGAACATGTTTTTCCTGCTGCGTATGACGATGCGCAAGCCGCTTTTCAATGGGTGGCTGACAACGCGAAAACGCTGTATGTCGCAGCAGACCGCATTGCAGTGGGTGGTGACAGCGCGGGTGGCAATTTGGCGGCAGCGGTTTGCTTGGGTGCGAAGGAAAAAAACCATCAACCCGCTTTTCAATTGCTGATTTATCCCGCCACGCTGATGTACCCCGACACACAAAGCTACCACGATAACGGCGAAGGCTATGCATTGACGGCAGACATCATGCATTGGTTCATGGACCATTACCTGCCTGAGCGCAACTTGGCGCATGACTGGCGCGCCTCACCGCTGAAAGCCCCATCACATGCAGATTTGCCACCGGCATTGGTTTTGACCGCTGGCTTTGACCCATTGCGCGACGAAGGCCGCCTGTATGCCAACGCCTTGTCTGCCGCTGGCAGCAGCGCTGAATACATTTGTTTTGAACGACAAATCCATGGTTTCATCACCATGGGCCGCATCATGCGCGAAGCACACACTGGCGTGGCTGTGTGTGCAGATGCACTCAAACGTTATCTTTCATAAGGACCTGCACCATGAAACTCCTGGTCAATGGCAAAAGTCACGAACTCGACATAGAACCCGACATGCCTCTGTTGTGGGCATTGCGTGATGAACTAGATATCAAAGGACCGAAGTACGGTTGCGGTATCGCCCAGTGCGGGGCATGCACCGTGCTGCTCAATGGCGAACCTGTGCGTTCGTGCAGTTATCCCGTGTCTTCTGCTGATGGCCAACAAGTGGTCAGCATCGAAGGCCTGGCAGACAAGGGCAAATTGCACGCCGTGCAACAAGCTTGGATTGACCATCAGGTACCGCAATGTGGCTATTGCCAAGGTGGACAAATGCTTGCTGCTGTCGCCTTGCTCAAGAAAAAACCCAAGCCCACCGACCAAGACATCGATGCGGCCATGACGAATATTTGCCGATGCGGTACTTATGCCCGCATGCGCACCGCCATTCACGCGGCTGCACGTCAAGCAGGAGGCAAATCATGAGCATGCCTGACATCCACCGCCGATTGTTTTTACAAGTCAGTGGCAGCACGGCCGCCACTTTGAGTCTGGGCTTCGTTTGGCCGCAGTCTGCCGCTGCAGCTGATAGCACCGAGGTCAATGCTTGGATTGAGATCCACCCCGATGAATCGGTGGTGATTCGGTATGCGCGTACCGAAATGGGTCAGGGCAGCCGAACCTCAGCACCCATGTTGATCGCCGAAGAGCTGGAAGTGGATTGGAAAAAAGTACGCATCGTCGATGTGCCTGCGCACGACAATTTGCGTCGCAAACGGGTGTATGGCGACATGGCCAGTGTGGGCAGCCGCACCATTCGCATGTCGCAAGAATATTTGCGCAAAGCAGGTGCCGCAGCGCGCATCATGTTGGTCGAAGCAGCCGCACAGCGATGGGGCGTGCCAGCCTCTGAATGCAAGGCCAGCATGGGCATGGTGGTGCACAGCGCCAGCGGGAAAAAACTCAGCTATGGGCAGCTCGCGGGCGATGCTGCGAAATTGACCCCGCCCAAAGACATTCCACTGAAGGATCCCGCATCCTGGACGCTCGCAGGCAAGCCCCTGCCACGCGTAGATATCGCCGACATTGTGACTGGCAAGATTCGCTATGGTGTCGATGTGCAACTGCCCAACATGTTGCATGCCGCCATCGCCCAATCGCCCGTCTTTGGTGGCAAAGCCACGGCGGTGGACAGCAGCAAGGTAGACAACCGACGCGGCATCGTGAAAGTCATCAACCTGGGTGAATTTGTCGCAGTGGTGGCCGACAACTGGTGGCGCGCCAAAGAAGCCTTGCGAGACGTGTCTATCGAATGGGACAACGGAAAGAATGGCGCGGTCAACAGCGCCCACATCATGCAGGTTTACCGAGATGGTTTGAGCCTCAAAGACCCTGCGATTGCCCGCAACGACGGAGACACCCTTACAGCTTTGGCAACCGGTCCTGTGGTCGAGGCCGAGTACTACACACCGTATTTGGCACATGCCACCATGGAACCCATGGTCTGTACCGCCATGTGGACAGAGAACCAACTTGATGTCTGGGTATCCACACAAAACCCCGAATCGACCTTGACGGCTGCCGCATCCACGGCTGACATCGCACAAGAAAAAGTTCGTGTCTACGCCATGCAAATGGGCGGAGGTTTGGGACGCAAAAGCCCGCAAGATTTCACGCGCCAAGCGGTGGCGATCGCCATGCAAATACCTGGAAAGCCGATCAAACTGATGTGGAGCCGTGAAGAGGACATGCAACACGACTTGTACCGTCCCGCCAGTTTGGTGCGCATGCGCGCCACCGTGGACGCCGCAGGCAAACCCCACGCATTGCATGTGCGCGTCAGTGCCCCCTCTTTGTTTTCGCAATTGCTGCGAATGCCGTTGCAAAACGGCGTGGACCAACAAGCGGTGGCCTGTTTCAACGACCACCCTTACGCCATTCCCAACACCTTGGTGGACTTTGCCATGCGCACCACCCATGTGCCCGTGGGTTTTTGGCGCACGGTAGGCCATTCGCAAAATCCGTTTGTGCGCGAATGTTTTCTGGACGAATTGGCTTATGCCGCAGGACAGGACCCGCTGGCTTATCGCCTGTCACTGTTGCCCAACAATGAAAAAGCCAACCGTGATCGCAGCATTTTGCAAGCTGTTGCCAAGGCGGCTGACTGGGGCAAACCGTTGCCCAAGGGTGTGCACCGTGGCATTGCCAGTGTGGACGGTTATGGCAGTTGGACCGCATGCGTTTGTGAGGTGTCTGTCAACGCCAGAGGCGAAGTCAAAATTCACCGCGTAGTGATTGGTATTGATCCAGGCTACGCGGTCAACCCTGACAATATCCAAGCACAGTTGCAAGGCAGTGTGGTGCACGGCTTGACGGCGATTTTCTGGGGCGAGATGACAGTCAAAGACGGTCGCATTGAGCAATCCAATTTCCACGACTACCGCATGATGCGTATGAATGAAATGCCCAAAGTGGAAACCGTCATTGCACCCACCGGTGGATTTTGGGGCGGCGTTGGCGAACCCGCACAAGCCCCGTTGGCACCCGCGCTTGGCAATGCGTTGTTTGCTGCCACCGGTAAACGCATTCGTTCGTTGCCTTTGAAAAACCACGGTTTGTCACTCGCCAAAGCATGAAGCAGATTGGCTTTGCCCTCGCCCTTTTCTGCTCTGCCACGTCTTGGGCGGCCAACGATGGCATGCCCGCCACGGCGTCTGCGGCCACTGCAGATGTCGAGCGTGGTCGCAAGCTGTTGGTCAACCGCCAAGAGACAGGTTGCGTGTTATGTCACACCATTCCCGGCATGAAAGATGGCGGTGAAATGGGGCCGAATCTCCAAGGGCTGAGCCAGCGTTTGAGTGCGGAACAAATCCGTTATCGAATCGCCGACCCGCGTTTGCTGAACCCGCAAACTTTCATGCCTGCTTACTTCAGCACGCAAGGCTTACACAATGTGGCCAAGCCCCTCATAGGCAAAACCGTACTCACCGAGCAAGGCTTGGAAGACATCGTTGCCTATTTACTCAACGCCACCAAAGGACCCTGATGTTGACAAGCTTGTCACGCCGCGATTACCTGATCCGCTTTTTGCAAACCACTGTCGGCGCCTGGGGCATGGGTGCTGGTCTGGCCAACGCACAAGACATGTCTGTCTTGGGTCGCGTGCAAGATTTGAGCGACGCGCGTCTTCGCACTTTCGATGAAATGGTGGCGCCTTATGTGGTGCGTCAACCAATGAAACACGAAGGCGTCACCTTGTCCTTGCCTATGCTTGCTGACAACGGTCACTTGGTGCCGTTGAGCCTGAAGATCGACAGTCCCATGACCGAGGCGTCTCATGTGACCCATATTTATTTGATCTCGCAACGCAACCCTGTGCCCTTGATGGCCATGTTTGTGCTGGGCCCGTGGAACGGCCGCGCTGAACTCAGCATGCGTGTGCGCTTATCTGGCACGCAAATGGTGGTTGCACTCGCGCGCCTGTCTGATGGCTCATTTCGCTATGAAACGCAAGAGGTCGTGGTCACGGAAGCGGCTTGCATTGACAACGGATAACGCATGACAACCGCACGATTACAAGTCCCCAACCGCATCGTAGAAGGTGATGTGTTCAAACTTCGGTTGCTGGTTCAACACCCGATGGACAGCGGTTTTTTGCGTGACTTAGATGGCGTACTCATCAAGCGCAATGTGATTCGCCATTTGCAATGCATATTGCACGAGAAAGAAGTGTTTCGGGTCGAGCCCACCACAGGCACAGCTGCCAACCCCTTGTTTGAGTTTTATCTGCGTGCCACCCGTTCTGGAGAGCTGTATTTCCGCTGGGTAGATGACAAAGGTTATATCGGCGAGCTGCGTTACAACTTGGTGGTTGAGCCCGCCAATCAAACCCAGGCACCCAAATCCTGACATGTTGTTCTTCACCATAGTTTTGAAACGCTTCGGCTTTTTCATGGGTCTTGCTGGGCTGGGCGCTCTCTTGACTGCAGCGCCAGTGCTCGCCCAACAACGCATGATTCCCTTAGACAAGTTGAAATCAGGTTTGGCGTTCACAGGGCCTGAAATTTTGGATTTGCAAGCCGATGATTTCGCCAATCCCGCACTTCCGTCGATGGACAGAGGAGCAAAGTTGTGGAAACAAGTAGCGGGCAAAGCTGACAAAAGCTGCCAGTCTTGCCATGGTGAACTGAGTGCCAGCATGAAAGGCGTTGCGACACGCTATCCGGCCATCGACAAAGCCAGTGGTCAATTGTTCAACTTGGAAGACCGCATACGGCAATGCCGCCAAAAAAATCAAAAAGCCAATGAATGGCCATTCGAATCCGATGAGTTACTGGCCATGACTTTGTACGTCACCTCGGCATCGAATGGCATGCCGATTCAAGTGAGCATCGATGGCAAAGCCCAACCGCGTTTTGAAGCCGGTCAAAAAATATTCATGACACGCCAAGGGCAAATGAACTTGGCTTGCACACAATGCCATGACCAGCGATATGGCATCAAGTTGTTCACCGATAAATTGAGCCAAGGCCAACCGAATGCCTACCCTGCCTACCGGATCGAATGGCAACGCTTGGCTTCGTTAGAGAGGCGGCTGCGGTTTTGCTACACCGGTGTCAAAGCCGACATTCCGCCATGGGGACATGGCGATATGCGCGATATCAGTTTGTATTTGATGTGGCGCGCGCAGGGTTTGAATATCGAAGTGCCCTCGGTGCGCAAGTAATTACAAGGTCGACATCACCGCTTGCCACAATGCGGGTGTGACATCGGGCATGACACCAAACCAAGCAGCAAAACCTGGTCTGGCCTGATGCAACAGCATGCCCAAGCCGTTGACTGTCGGGTTGCCCCTGTGATGGGCACGCATCAGCAAATCGGTTTGTAGCGGCGTGTAAACAATGTCAGACACCACCGCATGCACAGGCAGTTTGGCCAAATCGATATCCAATACAGGCTGTCCCTGCATGCCTTGGGTGGTGGTGTTGACCAGCAATGCGGCATCGGACAAAGCGTCATGGCGCTGTTCCCAGGGGTAAGCATGCACCGGCGATCCAAACTCGCTGGCCAATGCATCGGCTTTGTCACGGCTGCGGTTGAGCAACCGAATGTCCTTCACGCCCGCGTCTGCCAACGCCCAAACGATGGCTCGGGCGGCACCCCCTGCACCCAACACCACGGCAGCCCCTTGCGCGGCTTGCCAATCGGGTTGCGCTTCATGCAAACTTTGTATGTAACCAAAGGCATCCGTGTTGGTGCCGCGCAAGCTGCCGTCTGGGTTGACGATGACCGTGTTGACCGCGCCAATCTGGCGGGCCACGTCGTCTAGCTGGGTCACATGCGCCAATGCATCTACTTTGTGAGGCAGCGTCAGGTTGCATCCTGCAAATCCCAATGCAGACAATCCACCGAGGGCCTGCGGCAAAAGTACTGGATTGACCGCGAGTGGCACATAGGTGCCGCGCAATCCCAATTGCTTGATCCAATGGCCATGGATCACCGGCGAGCGCGAATGGGAAATCGGCCAGCCCATGACGCCTGCCAAAACAAATGTGTTTGAAGTGTGTGTGTGCATGGTGTGTCTAGCATAGCGTTTGCCGCGCTGTGATTTTTGTGGCGTATGACTGTGAAACAATCGTCACCTTATATGAAAATATGCTGAGATGTACGAAGCGACCAAGCCCCAGAGTCAAAGACTGCACCAGTTTCTGGCCGAGATGACCCGGCTGGTTGAACTCTCTCCCGCTGAAGACGAACTGCTGGAACCGGCACGACAACTCATGGTGCCGCTGTTAACCCACGACGATTGGTTGCACCCGGATTTGTCGCAAGCTCACCCGCACCATCCGCAGCTTTATTTGATTTATGCAGACCCTGCCAACCGCTTCAGTGTGGTGAGCCTGGTGTTGGGCCCTGGTCAAAGCATGCCCATCCACGACCACACGGTGTGGGGACTCAGCGGTGTGTTGCGTGGCAGCCAATCGTGCCAGCCATTTAGCAAAATGTCCGATGGCAGATGGGTGCCCGCTGGCTTTCAGATTGACATGTTGCCCGGCGATATCGAAGCGGTATCCCCTCGCATGGGTGATGTGCACAAGGTTTGGAACCCGTTACCTGACCAAGTCTGTGTTTGCATCGAGGTGTACCAAGGCAACATTGGCGTGACGGCCCGACACTTCTACCGCGAAGACGGTTCGCGCCATGTGTTTATCCAAGGCTATGCCAACTTACCCAACATGCCTACGGCCACCACAACGACGCCCGTTGCAGCAACACCCGTTTTGCCGGTTGCTGCAGCCGCGCCACAAACCACCACAGCGCGCGCACCCCAAACCGAACCTGCTGCCGTGGCTCCCACAACAGCTGCACCAGACCATGGCTTCAAGCGCTCGACCTACCCTGAAGTCAAACAAGCATTGCTGGACAAACAAGAAATAGCATTGATCGATGTTCGTGAAGAACACGCCTATGCCCAAAGCCACCCTTTGTTTGCTATTCAATTGCCGATAGGCCGCATAGAAGCCGACGCTTGGCAACGAATTCCCAAGCGCGATACCCCCTTGGTATTGCTTGATAACGGCGAGGGTTTGAGTGTGCGTGCTGCAGAATTATTTCAGCGCATCGGCTACACCGACATCCGAATTTTTCAAAACGGTCTGGCAGGTTGGGCTGCTGCTGGCGGTGAATTGTTCAGTGATGTGAATGTCCCCAGCAAAGCGTTCGGCGAATGGGTAGAAGCACACCGCAAAACACCTTCATTTTCTGCGCAGGAAGTCAAAGCCCTGATCGACAGCGGCGCAGACATGGTGGTGTTGGACGCCAGACGGTTTGACGAGTACCACACCATGAGCATTCCCGGTGCGATCAATGTGCCAGGGGGTGAATTGGTGTTGCGTGCCCGCACGCTGGCCCCCCACGCCACCACCCGCATCGTGGTCCATTGCGCCGGGCGCACACGCAGCATCATCGGCGCCCAATCTCTCATCAACGCAGGCATTCCCAACCCGGTATGCGCTTTGCGAAATGGCACCATAGGATGGCTGTTGGCTGGTTTAGAACTGACCTCGAAAGCGCAACAAACTTTTGGCGAATTCACCGAAGAAGACAGAAAAAAAACCGCTGCATCGGCGTTGGCATTGCTGTTTCGCGCAGGTGTCAAGCGCATTGATCCACAAGAATGGCAACAGATGCAAGCAGACACCACTCGCACCACCTACTTGTTGGATGTGCGTACGCCGCCAGAATATGACCAAGGCCATTTGCCCAGGGC
>JALRAA010000259.1 GCA_023262645.1 Burkholderiaceae bacterium | reverse complement strand
ATGAGTCACTTGTTAAAAAAACTCTCAATAGCAGTGATCAGTACATGTGCATTCATGGCACATGCTGACACCAAACTGGGACCTTATGCGCCCGTCACCGATGCACGCTTGTCCAACCCAGAGTCCAAAAACTGGTTGATGTACCGTGGTAACTACCAAGGATGGGGCTACAGCTCGTTGGACAAAATCAACAGCGGCAACGTCAAAAAATTGAAATTGGCTTGGTCCTCCGCCACTGGTTCTACCGAAGGCCACCAATCACCCCCTATCGTCAACAACGGCTACATGTATGTGACCACGCCCAATGCCCAAGTGATTGCATTGAACGCAGCCACCGGCGAAGAAATCTGGCGTTTCAAACATGAATTGCCCGCAGATTTGCTGATGCTGCACAACACCAACCGTGGTGTGGCTTTGTACGGTGACAAGGTGTATGTGGCGACAGTCGATGCGCATTTGTTTGCGTTGGACGCAACCACTGGCAAAGTGGCATGGAAAGCCACGGTTGGTGATGTCAAAGCGTTGAACTACATCACACTTGCCCCCTTGGCTGCCAAAGGAAAAATCTTGGTGGGTTCTTCTGGCGGTGAAACCGGCGTCAGAGGTTATGTGGTGGCGTTCGATGCGGTCACTGGCAAAGAGGCTTGGCGCACCTACACCACGGCTGCACCTGGCGAACCCGGTGGCGACACTTGGCCAGGAGATACACACAAAAACGGTGGTGCCAGTGTTTGGATCACAGGTACCTATGACCCTGCCAGCAATATCGCTTACTGGGGCACAGGCAACCCTGCACCATGGCCCACAGAATCCCGTCCTGGCGACAACCTCTACAGCACCTCGGTGGTTGCATTGGATGTTGACACCGGCAAGATCAAAGGACACCACCAATACCACCACAACGATGCGTGGGACTGGGACGAGGTCAGTGCGCCCATATTGATGGACACTGAAATCAACGGTCGCAAAGTCAAGGGTGCAGTGCATGCTGGCCGCAACGGTTATTTGTGGATGTTGGAGCGCGAGTCCAGCGGCAAGATCAATTTTGTCAATGGCATTCCCTATGTGTACAACGACGTGTTCAAAAGCATTGACAAGAAAACCGGTCGTTTGACTTATGACCTTAGCAAGAAACCAGGCATGGGCAAGGCTGTGAAATTCTGCCCATCGCTGTGGGGCGGTAAAGACTGGCCACCAGAGGCATGGAACCCCAAAACAAAACTGTTCTATATCCCTGCCAACAACAACCTGTGCTCCGAGTTGCCAGCCGCTGATGAGATCACCTACAAAAAAGGTGACCTCTACATTGGCTACCCGATCGATGGCGTATTGGGAAGCTTGCGCTACAACGGTGGCAAGCCTTCCACCATTGGTGAATTGCAAGCTTGGGACCTGAAGACAGGCAAGATGGCTTGGGTGCACAAATTCGACCGCGCCATTTGGGCACCGTTGTTGACCACAGGCGGTAACTTGGTCTTCACCGGTGGAACCAACGACAAGCAGTTCCGCGCATTCGATGCAAGCAATGGCAAAGTGCTGTGGCAATACAGCATGCCTTCTGGTGTGACCGCTGTGCCTTCGTCCTTCGAGGTCAATGGCGAACAATACATCGCGGTTCAAGCCGGCTGGGGTATCGATGCACAGCGTATGCAATCAGGTATTGATGCACTCAACAGCACCGTGACCAATGTGCCACAGGGCGGTACGATCATGGTGTTCAAGCTTGAAAAATAAAAAAGGGTAGACACACTGACTTTGAAAGCCCGTCAAGTTGACGGGCTTTTTTTTTGAAACAACGCAAGAGGTATGGACATGGACAAGGGGTTTTCTGCATGGAAAATGTGGCTGGTTCATGGTCTGTTGTTGTGTGGTGCTGCACCGATGGTTCATGCATTCACGTTGTCAAACGGTGAAACCGTTCAATGTGACGTCAGTTTGAACGGTCGCACTGGCGTGGCCACAGAAATTTGGGTGAACTACACAGACATCAAAGACCGCCACCCTGAACTCGGCAGAGCTGTGGCGGTGATGCGACCAGATGCACAAGGTTGGCCCACCATCATTCTGGACGCAGAGGCATTCAAGCGCACGGGCAAAGGAACGCCAGCCATTTGGGATTTTGTGTATTTCCATGAATGCGCCCATGCACAACAACCGCAGTTGGGTGAAATTGGTGCCAATTGCGCGGCCTATGTAGACATGGAACGCCGTGGATTGATGAGTTATCACCGCTACAAAGAAATAGAAGCCGTGCACTTGAGCATGATGTCTTTGCCCATGGAGTATGGCGGTTCGGGCCCGCAGTTTTGGCACCAAACATTGCAATGCGCCAAAAAAGGCAAAGAATGATGTCTGCAGATTGAAAACCTAGAATGACTTACCTTTCCAGTTGATTGACCGAATGAAGTTCAACAAGCCGCTCAAAGACATGGTGACCGTATTGGGGATGACATTTCTTTTTGGGTTGTTTTCGACTCGATGGGAATTGTCAGAACACATCACAGACTACAGCCATATTTATGAAAACATTCAATTAGACGAATGGCCGTTTTCTTTTTTGGTGCTCTCTATCGGCTTGGCATGGTATTCATGGCGGCGCAGCATTGATGCAAACCTTGAAATCAAAGAGCGCATTCGGTCACAAGAACGGGTTCAAGAATTGCTTCAGCACAACAGCGATTTGGCGCAGCGTTTGTTCACAGCCCAAGAAGATGAAAGACGCGCATTGGCGCGCGATCTTCACGATGAGATGGGGCAGACCTGTGCCGCGATCCGCACCGAAGCCACAGTGCTTGGCATGGGAAAACTCGATGCACAAGGCATAGGCCAGTGCGCTCAACGCATTGCACAATCTGCTCAGCAGTTGTCTGTAATCACTCGCCAGATGTTGC